>NZ_JBPQTX010000021.1:0-41960 GCF_051386555.1 Streptomyces sp. URMC 126 | reverse complement strand
CGACCGGGGGGATCGGGGCGGCGTCCGATCCGCCGGGCGGGTACAGCCCGTTCGACGCGCCCGGCGGGCGCTTGCCAGCGTCCGCCGCACTCCGGAGCATGCGGCGCATGGCACGATGCGAAGTTTGCGGCAACGACTACGACATGGCGTTCTTCGTCGAGACCCAGGACGGCGCCCGGCACGTCTTCGACTCCTTCTCCTGCGCCATCCACCGCATGGCCCCGATCTGCGAACACTGCAGGGTCCGGGTCATCGGGCACGGCGTGGAGGCCGGCGGGCAGTGGTACTGCGGCGCCCACTGCGCACGCGAGGCCGGCAAGGTGGGGCTCGTGGACCGGGTGTGAACCGCCGGCGGGCAGGAACGCGGACGGCTCCGCCACCGGAAGGAACCGGAAATTCCGCTCCAGGTCCTCCTGGCGGTACCGCCGGCACCCCCGGTGCCAGTTGAGGATCCCCGCCAGCCAGTTCTCCAGCTCCTTCACATACCCCTCCAACGCCGCCCGCGCCTCCGGCCCCAGCCCGGCGTCCTCGTACAGCACCGGCAGTTCGTGCGTGGCCACATGCCGGAACTGGTTCATCCGGCCGCGCATCAGATCGTCGACGATGCCGAGCGCCGCGTGCCGGTCGCAGCCGAAGAACGTCTGCACCACCAGGACGGCGTTGTGCACCTCGCCCTCGTACTCGATCTCCTTCTGGTACGAGAACACGTCGTTGAGCAGCGTCGCGTAGTCGATCGCCGCGTTCTCCAGGGAGCGGACCGTGCCGCTGCGGTACACCTCGTCCGGCACCGCGCGCCCGTGGCCGACCCGGCAGAGCGCGATGGTCAGGTCCGAGCCGAAGGTGGCGCGGCGCATTTCGATGTAGTCGACGGGTTCCGGGACGCGGTGCTCGGCCTGGTTCCGCAGCTCCCACAGCCAGCTCTCGCACATCACCTCGATGGCGTCCCGCAGTTGGGACCGCCCCGCCGCGTCCATCGGCCGGGCGGTGCGCTCCCACAGGTCGGCGAGGCCGCGTTCCAGGGCGGTCAGCGGCGCGGGCGCGCCCGTCAGGTCCAGCGGCATCAGGGTGAGCAACCGGGCATGGGTCAGCCGGGCGCCGACCAGGTCGCGGGGCCGGCCGTAGACCACGGGGTAGTAGTCGTCGCCGTAGGTGCCCCACGTCAGCCACTGCGAGGCCAGGTCGAGTTCCTCGGGGGTGGCGTCCGGGTGGAGTCCGGCGGCGCACAGCGGGAAGTCGTAGCCGTACAGCTTGCGCTCGTCCCAGACGTACGATGCCGGGACCCCGGGCTGCGGGGCGAGCATGCCCATCTCCCGGGCCCACTCGACGGCGCGCGGCCGGGCGCGGTCCAGGTGCGGGCTGAGCCGCAGGGTGAACGGCACGTCGAAGTCCGGGAGTTCGGACGGGCCGACGTGCTGGTGGGGGACGTGCGTGTGGGCGCGGAGGCGCTGGGAGCCGGTCGCCGCGAACAGGTGCCTCAGGTCGAGGCCGGACGTGCCGGGCCCGGTGGGGCCGGGGAGCAGCGCCGCCTCCTTGGGCGCCTCCTTGTTCATGTAGCGACTGGACCGCATGTGCCACTCGTGGCCGCCGGACTGCCAGTCCTGGAGGCCCTTGGCGTAGGCGAGGACGTCCCGGCACTCGTCCGGCGACAGACCGTACTCCACGAACAGGGACGGGAGTTCGGTGGCGACCGTGTGCTCGAACTGCTGCATGCGCGAGGTCAGCAGGTCGTTGACGGACTCGGCGGCCTCCTGGGTCCCGCAGCCGAGGAACGTCTCCAGCACCAGGATGCCGTTGGAGAGTTCGCCCTCGTCCTCGATCTCACGCTGGTAGGAGAAGATGTCGTTGCGCAGGTGCACGGCGTCGGCGAAGGTGTCCGACAGGACGCGCATCGGACGCGTACCGGCCACGGACGCCGGCACCTCGGCCCCGGCCGCGTACTCCACCAGCCCCGCCGACCAGGGCGCGCCGCCCACCTTGCGGCGCATCTCGATGTACTCGACCGGGTTGGCGATCCGCCCCTCGTTGATGTTGGACAGCTCCCAGAGCGACTCGTTGAGCAGGTTGCGGGTGCTCTCCGCGAACCGGGCCCGCCAGCCGGCGGACATGTGCGGGACCGTGCGCGCCCACAGGTCCGCCAGGCCCGTCTCCACCGGATGCGTCGGTTCCGGCACGGCGGCGCCGGGGTCCATGGGCATGAACGCCGGGAGCCGGTCCAGGTAGGCGCGGCCGCCCTCGCGGTCCTGCGTCCGCTTGAACAGCTCCAGGAAGTGGTCGTCGAAGAAGAACACCCACACGTACCAGTCGGTGACCAGCGACAGCGCCGGGCCGTCGCAGTCGGGGTGGGTGTAGGCGCACAGCAGGGCGTAGTCGTGCGCGTCGAGGTCCGCCTGGTCCCACACGCCCGACCCCTCCAGCATGCCCATCCCACGGGCCCACTCCCGTGCGTGGGCGCGTGCCTCCTCCAGGTGGGGATTGAGCCGGGCGGGGTGGTTCATGTAGAAGGCGGGCAGGGTGAAGGGCTGGGTCACTGCGAGACTCCTCGTCCGGTCCGCGCCGTGGCGGCGGCCGGCGCGTTCCTGTTGCCGGCGGGCCGGGCGGCCGTCGGCGCTTCCTCGGCCGGGGCGCGGGCCGGACCGGCGCCCCGGACGGTCGCCGGAGGTCCGGCGCGGCACCGGCACGTCACCGGGCGGTGCCCGGGAGGACGGGGAGGGGGCCCCGGGAGCGTCCGCTCCCCGGGCCCCGGGTCCCCGCCGTGGTTCGGGGGCGGTACGGTCAGCGCCACCGGCCGATCTCGACGTTCTCCAGCACCCCGAGCGCGTCCGGCACCAGCACGGCCGCCGAGTAGTACGCCGTCACCAGGTACGACATGACCGCCTGCTCGTTGATGCCCATGAACCGCACCGACAGGCTCGGCTCGATCTCGTCCGGGATGCCCGCCTGCCGCAGCCCGATGACGCCCTGTTCGGCCTCGCCGGTACGCATGCAGATGATCGACGTGGTCCGCGCCTCGGTCACCGGGATCTTGTTGCACGGGAAGATCGGCACCCCGCGCCAGGTCGGGATGCGGTGCCCGCCCATGTCGATCGTCTCCGGCACCAGGCCGCGCTTGTTGAACTCGCGCCCGATCGCCGAGATGGCCCGGGGGTGGGCCAGGAACAGCTTGGAACCCCGGCGGCGGCTGAGCAGTTCGTCCAGGTCGTCGGGGCTGGGGACGCCGTCGTGCGGCTGGAGCCGCTGGTCGTACTCGCAGTTGTTGAGGAGCCCGAACTCCCGGTTGTTGATCAGCTCGTGCTCCTGGCGCTCCTTGAGCGCCTCGACGGTCAGCCGGAGCTGCTGCTCCATCTGGTTCATCGGCTGGTTGTAGAGGTCGGCGACGCGCGTGTGGATGCGCAGGACGGTCTGCGCCACGCTCAGCTCGTACTCCCGCGGGTGCTCCTCGTAGTCGACGAACGTCGCCGGGATGTCGGCCTCGCCGCGGTGGCCGGCGCGGAGCTCGATCTCCTTCTCGCCGTACTTGTTGGTCCGCTGGGCCGGCAGCGAGCGCATCCGCTCCACGTGGCCGCGGAGCGACTCGGAGCGCTCCACGGCCTGGTCGAAGGCGAGCTTCGGCAGCACCAGGACCGTACAGGCCGTCGCGGCGCGGGCCGTGTACTCCCAGGTGCCGTCGGCGACGAGCAGGCAGTCGCCGCCGAAGTGGTCGCCGTCGGCGAGCACGCCGAGCACCGCGTCGTCCCCGTACGGCCCCTGGCCGACCTTCTCCACGCGGCCGTGCGCCAGCAGCAGCACGCCGTCGACGGCGTCGCCCTTCCGCGCCAGGATGTCGCCCGGCCCGTACTCGCGCTGCTCACAGCGGCGGGCGAGTTCGGTGAGCACGTCCGTGTCCTCGTACCCGTGCAGCACCGCCAGTTCGCCGAGTTCGGCCGGGATGACCTCGACGCGGTCTCCCGTCTTGACGAACGTGACCCGGCCGTCGCCGACCGTGTAGGTGAGCCGGCGGTTCACCCGGTAAGTACCGCCCTGTACCTGGGTCCACGGCAGCATCTTCAGGAGCCAGCGGGAGGTGATCTCCTGCATCTGCGGCTCGGACTTGGTGGTCGTGGCCAGATTCCGCGCCGCGGCCGTTCCGAGGCTCTGCTGCGGACGGTCTTGTTCGGTGCGGACTTCTTCGCCTACGGACATGTGCGTGCCTTCCCGGGTTGCATGGCGATAGCGGCATGGGTGTGCCAAGGGAAGACTTCCAACGCGGAGCGTGGTCGTATCCTCACACAAGTGAGTGAGATTACGGTGAGGGTTTCGAGAGGGGCGTTCGAGGTTACGGTGCGTGGCCGGTCGGGGAGGCGGGCCGGGGCCGTGAGACTACGTCCAAAGGCGCGGCGCGCGTACGACTCGCGCATGATCCGTAAGCGAGGGGTCACCGCATAACGTGCCACCCTGGAACGATCGTTCGTGCCGAGGAGAGAACACATGACCACCACCGCGCCGGTTTCGCTGGTCACGGGTGCCAACCGGGGGATCGGCCGGGAGACCGCGCGTCAGCTCGCCGCGCTCGGCCACACCGTCCTGCTGTGCGCCCGCCGCCCGGAGGACGCCGAACAGGCCGCCGCCGACCTGGCCGCCGGTGTGCCCGGCACGTTGTCGCCCCGCCGGCTGGACGTGACCGAGGCCGACGGCGTCCGTGCTCTCGTCCGCGACGTGGAGGAGGAGTTCGGGCGACTCGACGTCCTCGTCAACAACGCCGCCGTCGACTACGACACCGCCCGGTACGCCGCCTCGGTTGACCTCGACGAGGTACGCCGCACCCTGGAGACCAACCTCTTCGGGGCCTGGCGGACCGCACAGGCGTTCCTGCCGCTCCTGCGCCGTTCGGCCCACCCCCGGCTGGTCAACGTCTCCAGCGAATCCGGTTCCCTGGAGCACATGGCCGGCGGAACCCCCGCCTACGGGGTCTCGAAGGCGGCCCTCAACGCCCTCACCCGCAAGCTCGCCGACGAGCTGCGCGCCGAGGGAATCCTGGTCAACGCCGTCTGCCCCGGCTGGATCGCCACCGACATGGGCGGCCCCGGAGGCGGCCCCGTCGAGCGGGGCGCCGCCAGTGTCGTCTGGGCCGCCACCCTGCCCGACTCCGGCCCCACCGGCGGCTTCTTCCGCCACGGCGAACCGCTGGCCTGGTAGGCGGGGCCTCCTCGGCCCTCGCTCACGCGCCGGAGCATGCCCGTCATTTTGCCGACATAGCAGCGGAAGCGGGTCGCCGTGTTCGGAGTTCAGAGTGGGGGGCGTTGGTACCAGCTCGGTGTTGCCGGGTTGGGGTATCCGAAGAGTGAGGCGATCAGTTCGCCCGCCTGGAAGGCGAGGATGCACAGGTTGACGAGGCCGATACCCGCGAGGATCCGAATCCAGGGCCGTACGCGCCGGGGCAGGAGAGCGTCGCCGCGGAAGATGTGCACGGTCCTGCCGTGGACCTCGGCGCTGAAGGCCATCGCGAACATAGGGGTCGCGCAGAGGACGCAGATCGAGAAGACGTTCGTGACCGTCTGCTGATACCACTCGCCCTCGAACAGCGTCACCCCGGGCACGGCTCGTGGATAGCCGAAACCGCCGAAGAGCACGAAGACTTGCACCACGATCGTGTCGAACACGATCAGCGGAAGCACGCTTGTGGCAATGACCCGGGCCACGCTCCAGTGCGGTCGGTGGCGGCGTAGGAACCGGCAGCAGGCGAGACCTACGAGGGGCCAGAGAACGAGGGGCATGTAGGCCGCTGTCAGGACGAACGATTCGAGGACGGGCGTCTCGCCGTGCCAGCCGGGAAGGTAGGGCCCCCAGGACGGGACGTTGAGGTCGTATCGGTTGGGTGCGGCGGCGTAATGGAACGTGCTGGCGTAAGGGTTGGTCCACCAGCACAGGCAGCATCCGATGAACAGCGCGGTGGTCAGGCTGACGGCGTGCTGCTTCCGCGATTCGCGCCGGCACCGTATCGCCAGTCCGGCGATCAGCAAGACCGTGACGGCTTGGATGACGTGGGTGCGGACGCGCAGAGTGCCCGGGATGGTGTAGCCGGTGGCCGGATAGGCGTGGAGGTTGCCGTCGAGCGCCCATCGGGCGAGTACCCAGGTCTGCAACAGGACGCACGCGAGCCCCAGGCAGGCCCAGCGGACCGAGGGGCACCTCCACCTGCCGCGCGCGGGGGACGACGCCGGGGCCGGTGCGGCGCTGGATTCTCGACTCGTCATGGCGCCCCCTCGGGGTGTACGGGTCGCTTCCGGACGGCTGCTGCAAGGCGGTGCGGCACTGTCAGTCCGTGGGCACGAGTGGCGGACGACGCAGAACGCGGATCACGAGACCGGGACGCGCCAGCGATGCCGGGCCGTCCAGCAGGTTCATCATCCTGGCGAACTCGCGGTAGAGGTACGGGCTCGTCGGGACGTGCTCGCGCCAGCGTGCGATGTACCAGTCGGCGAGGCGGTCGGGCAGACCGCGGCGTCGATCGCTCCCCGGATGGGCCTGACTGATCCATTCCCGGTCCGCGGCGGTGGCCAGGAGCCATGGCCAGGCGAGTTCGCGGCGAGCGAGGCGCTGGAATCGGCGCGTCCAGTGCCTGTCCGGGGCACCGGCCAGGATGTTCCGCAGGACGCGGGCCTGCAGTGCGGCGGTGGTGATTCCTTGTGCGTAGACAGGGTTGAGCGTGCACACCGCGTCGCCGAGCGCGATCAGGCCGTCCGGCCACCATGTGGCCCGGTCGTAGTGGATCAGCCGGTTGGCGCAGTGGCCGTACCGGACGGGGCGGGTCAGCGGGCGCAGGGGGTCGAGAATGTCGGCGCACACTTCGTGCAGACCGCGCGCGGCCCGCAGGAAACCGTCGTCGGTGGGCGGATCGTGTCCTTCGGCGCTGTACAGGCTCACGACGACCCGATGGTGTTCGATGGGCAGGATGTAAGCGCCCACCGGCCGGTGCGGGGCCCGCTGCGCCGCGACGAACCCCGTCCACCCGGCCGGAGCCTCGGGGGCCTGGTAGAAGGCGGTGGTGCAGGAGGTGCCCGCGGAGACGGTGGTCTCCCGTACGCGGGGCATGCCCTGCTGGGTCAGCCAGTCCCGCAGGTGGCTGGTGCGGCCGGACGCGTCGACCACGAGATCCGCGGTGAGCCGGTCCCCGGAGCGGAGCCGGACACCGGTGACGCGCGACGGTGTGCTGTCGGTGCTGTCGGTGCTGTCGGTGAGAAGCCCGGTGACGGTCTGTCCGTCGACCACGTCCACGTTCGCGGCCTCTGTCACCAACGACCGCAGTGTGGTTTCCAGTAGTGGTCGGCTGGACGGCTGGAACAGGGGCCCCGGTTGCGTCACCGGTGCGAGCCCGGTATCCAACCGCATGCGTATGTCGCGGCACATGTCCAGCGTCCGGGCGCCCGCGGCGGCGAGACGCGTGGTGAAGCCGGGGCACAGTTCCTCGATGACGGCGCGGCCTCTGGCCAGCAGGGCATTGGCCTGACGGCCTTGCGGAACGCCCGGACGCGGGATGGGCTCGGAAGGCAGCGTGTCGCGTTCGACGATCGTCACCTGTTCGAACCGGTCGCGCAGAACCCGGGCGGCTTGGAGGCCGGCGATTCCCGCGCCGATCACGACCGCCCGGCCGGCGGTGTCGCGGCTCACGGTGCCCACGGCCGGTGCCGACCAAGGCGAGCGCTGATCGCCGATGACGGCGAGGTGGGAACGGCGACGGTCACGTGGTCGCTCCTTGCCTCGCGTCGGTCGGCCGCTGGGTGGCGCCGCGGGCGGGGGAGTCGGCAGCGGCGGCGAACCCCATCCGGTCCAGGACCGACGCCGCGATGGCGGCGGCGTTCGGCCGGATCCACATCACCTCCGGCCCGATCACGATCCGCAGCGTGCGGTTGAGCAGGTTCTGCAATTGGACGGCTCCCATCGAGTCAAGACCGACCAGCAGCAGGCTGGTGGTCGGGGTGAGGGGCCGGTCGGTGATGTGCATGATCTCGCGTACGCACGCGATGATGTGCTGTTCGATGATGTGACGGCGCTGTTGGAGGGTCGTCGCGGCCAGCACCGCGTCGAGCACCTCACTGCCGTCTTGATCGGAGAGCGTGGTCCGCAGTTCGGCGAACAGGGCGCTGCGCGCCGCGTCGGGGTACGGGCGCAGCCATCGGTCGAGGTCGACCGGTGTGTAGCCGCAGTGCACGGGGTTGAGGTGGATCAACCGTCGCAGGGCGTCGATACCGTCGGCGGGGCTGATGAGTGACAAGCCGCGCTCGTCCATATGCCGTCCCCGGCCGATCTCGCCCCACGCGCCCCACTGGACGCTCGTGGCGGCGAGGCCGTGCCGACGGCGCCAGGCGGTGAACGTGTCGAGCCACGCGTTCGCGGCGGCGTACGCCGCCTGCCCGGGTGAGCCCAGCAACGCGGCGGCGGAGGAGTAGTTCACCCAGAAGTCCAAGTCGAGGCCGAGGCCTTGGGTGGCGAGGTGCAAGGCCCACGCTCCTTCGGCCTTGCCGCGCCAGACTCGGGCGATCAGCTCGGGGGTGAGCGTGGCCAGCGTGGCGTCCTCCACCACCGCGGCGGTGTGGATGATGCCCCGCAGTCGCGGGCCGGCGGTCACGGCACGGCGAGCGGTCACCGGGTCGGCCAGGTCACCCAGGACCACGGTGACGACCGTGCCGTCGGCGCGCAGCTCGTCCAGACGGCGCTCGACCTCCCGCGTGGGGCCGGTCCGTCCGCAGAGCACGACGTGCCCGGCACCCTGCTCGCAGAGCCATCGGGCCGCCGCCATACCCAGCGCGCCCAGCCCTCCGGTCACCAGGTAGGTGCCGTTCCGGCGCACGGCCGGCGGATCGTCCTCGCCCGGCTCGCCCTCGCCCGCCTCGCCGGCGGTGACGACGGCCGGTGTCTCGGGCGGCGGGCCGGTGCGCAGGCGAGCCACGTACCGTACGCCGTCGCGCCAGGCGATCTCGGTGGGCACACGCGGGGTGGCCAGCAGATCGTGTGCCACTGCGACCGGGTCGGTGGTGTCGCCGGTGTGGATCAGGCCGGGGGTGAGGTGTGGGTACTCGTAGGCGGCGGTCCGCAGCATGCCGCACAGGCCGCCCGCGGTGAGCGATCCGGTGTCCGGGCCGGAGGCCACGACCCGGACACGGGGAGGCTCCGGCAGTCCGGCGGCCAGCGGGAGCAGGACGGCCAGCCGGGTCACGTGGGAGCGCGCGGTCACGGCGGGCTCGTCCGCCTCGCCGGCCGGTCGTCCGTCGACCAGCAGCGCCACCCCGGCCCAGGTGTTCCGTCCGTCCGGGCCCGGTTTCCGCAGGGCCGCGGCGACGTCGGTCCGGAACGTGTCCGGGTCGCCGGAGCTCACCACGAGACAGGCGTCGACACCCGGGTACCGGGTCAGGGTTTCGGCAGTCCCGGTCGCCCAGGGATGGCGCCGGTCCGCGATCAGCAGCCATCGGCCGGGCGATACGACATCCCTTGCCGTCCCGGCGTGGTCGCCGGGCCCGGGAACCGGTAGCGGGGCGGGAACCCAGGTCTGGTGCAGCAGGCGCTGTTCGAACCGCTCGGCCGGGGTGGTGACGTTCACGATGCGAAGGTCGTCGATCTCGGCGGTGACCGTCCCGTCCGCCGTGGTGAGGACCGCGGAGGCCACGCATTCCCCCACATTCACCCGGGTGACTTCGATGTGAGCCTTCCGGGTATGGCCGGTGGGGGCGTGGACCCGGATCTCGCCGATACCGGAGACCATCACCGGGCCCGCTTCGGTGGTGTGCCGGAACAGCCAGACCGCCGCGATCGCGTGGATGACGCTGTCCAGCAGGACGGGATGGAGCACGAACCTCCCCGCCGCCATGCGTGCCGGTTCCGGGATGTGGACCGTCGCGATCGCGCGGTGTCCGTCCCGGTGCAGCAGGACGTGGTCGAGCCCCTGGAAGGACTCTCCGTGGAGGACGCGGTGTCGTTCACGGAAGCACCGGTAGACCTCCTCGGGGCGGCGGTCCTCCCATTCGGCGCTGTCCGCGGCCGGGCCGTCCGGCGGGGGCTCGGGGGCACGGGTGAGTCGCCGCACGGTGCCGGAGGCGTGGATCAAGGGGCCTTGGCCGGACGTCGAGAGCACCTCCGCCCGGCCACCGGTGCCGGCCTCGCGGATGAGCGTGGTGGTCACGAGTGGTTCCGGGTCGAGCACCAGCGGCGCCGACAGGGCGAGCCGGGACAGGGCGACCCGCGGAGTGCCGAAGAGCGACACCGCGGCGGCGAGCATCATTTCCGCGATCCCGGCGCCGGGCATGACCGGCACACCGGCCACCTGGTGGTCGGCCAGCCACGGCACCCGCTCCGGGCCGAGTGGGGTCTGCCAGAGGGCGCGGTCCGGAGCGTGCGGGTCCTGGACGTGGCCGCCGAGCAGCGCGTGCTGAGCGGCGCCCACCAAGGTGGGGTACACGAGCTCGTGCTGTGGCTCGCCGGAATCCCAGCGCTTGCGGTTCCACGCGGTCGGCGGCAGTTCGACGAGTTCGCCGGTCCCGTAGCGGCCGGCCCAGTCGACCGTCGCGCCCGCGCAGTACGCGGTGAGCAGGCTGGTGAGGAACGCGTGTTCCCCGGGGGCGTCCCGGTAGAGGGTGCCGAGCGTCACCGCGTCACCCACCCCGCTGTGGGCGGCGGTATCGGCGACCGGCCGTACCCCGATCGGATGGGGCGAGCACTCGACCACCAGGCGGTGTCCCGCCTCGAACGCCGCGCGGCAGGCGCCGGCGAACCGGACCGGCTCGCGGATGTTGTCCACCCAATAGTCCGCGCCCAGGAGCCCCGGTTCCGGGGCGACGGTGGAGAAGAACCGTACCCGGGGCGGTCGCGGGGAAAGGTCCGCCAGAACGGTGCGCAGCTCGTCGAGCAGAGGATCGACATGCGAGCAGTGCGACGCGACTTCCACCCGCACCAGGGCGGCGATCCGCCCCTGTGCGGTCCACCGCGCGACCAGTTCGTCGATCTGGGCGGCGTCGCCGGACACGACGGTCGACTCCGGGGAGGCGATCACGGCCACCGACACCCGGTCGGCGCGCGCTGCCGTGAGGTCCTCGGCGACCTTCTCGGCCGCGAGCCGGACCGACGCCATCGCGCCACCGGGCAGGGTGGACAGCAGCTTCGAGCGGCGGCAGATCACGGCGGTCCCGTCGCCGAGGGACAACGCTCCGGCGACCACCGCGGCGGCGACCTCGCCCATCGAATGCCCGATCACGCCGCTGGGACGGACTCCCCACGACCGCCACATCCGCGTCAGGGCCAGCTGGATCGCGAACAGCGTGGGCTGCACCCGGGCCATGCCCGTCATCTCCTCCGGGTGCGTGATCATCCTCCGGACCGAGAACCCGCTCTCCGCGCGGATGAGCGGTTCCAACGCGTCGATGACGCCGGTGAATTCGGGATTGTCGTCGAGCAGGTCCTGGCACATCCCGGGCCATTGCGATCCGTGCCCTGTGTAGACGAACACCGGGCCGGGGTGGTCATCGGGAAGGACCACGTCGCCGGTGACCACCCGGCTGTCGTCCACGTTCGCCCCGAGGCTCCGTGCGGCCCGCGCCAGTTGGCCGAGGTCGGTGGCGATGAGGCCGGCCCGGCAAGGGCCGTGCCGGCGGCGCGTGGAGAGCGTGTGCGCGAGGTCCCCCGCCGACACCGGCGGCGTGCTGCCGTCCGGGGCGAGAAGCGTCGGACCGGTTTCCAGCCAGTCGGCCAGCATGGTCGCGTTGGCGCGCACCACGGTCCGCGACAACGACGACAGCGGATACACGACCGCCGCCGGCTTCCCGCCGGCCCGGTCGGGGACGGGCGTCCGCGCCACCGAACGTGCCACCGGACGGTCGGTGGGGGCCTGTTCGAGGATGACGTGCCCGTTGGTGCCGACGATGCCGTACGAGGACACCGCCGCGAGTCTCGTCCCCTCCGGAACAGGCCAGGGGGTCAATTCGGTCGGCACGAACAGCCGTGATCCTTCCCGCCGCTCGATCTGGGGGTTCCACTCCCGGAAGTTGCGGTTCGGGGGGATCCGGCCGTGGCGCAGTGCCTGTACCGCCTTGATCATGCCCGCGATGCCGGAGACGGGTTCGGTATGCCCGATGTTGCTCTTGACCGATCCCAGCGCGCATCCACCGACCCCGTGTCCGTAGACGGCGTCCAGCGACCGGAACTCGACGGGATCACCGACCACCGTTCCCGGCCCGTGCGCTTCCACCAGGCCCACGTACGCGGGGTCGATCCCGGCGAGATCCACCACGGAGCGGAACAACGCCTCCTGCGACCGCGCCGACGGAGCGGTGAACCGCCCGGACTGCCCGTCGTTGTTCACCGCGGACCCGCGGATGACCGCCAGCACGTGGTCACCGTCCCGGCGCGCGTCGGCGAGCCGCTTCAGCAGCAGCACGCCCGCGCCCTCACCGCGGACGTACCCGTCCGCGCCGGAGTCGAACGGGCGGCTCTGCCCGTGGGGTGACAGCAGGAGGCGGGACTCCGCCAGGTGCGTCTGCGGCACGATCATCAGCATCGACGCGCCCGCCAACGCCAGGTCGCAGTCGCCGAGGGTCAGTTGCGAACAGGCCAGGTCCAGCGCGACCATGCCCGACGAGCAGTGCGTGCCGACGGCGAGGGCGGGGCCCCGCAGGTCCAGGCCGAACGCGACGCGCCCGGCCAGGGTCGCGATGAGGTTCCCGGCCAAGTACGTCAGACCCAGCGTGTTCTCCGGCGACCTCGTCTCCCGGATGAGGTTGTCCGTCGTGTACGCGCCCACGTACACACCCGTGCGGGTACCGCGGATCCGGTCGTGCGGGATACCGGCGTGTGCCACCGCCTCCCACGCCACCTCCAGCAGGATGCGGACCTGCGGATCGACCGCCGCGGCTTCCGTCGGCGCGACCGAGAACGCCTCCGGTTCCCACGCCCGCACGTCGCCCTCCACGAAGCACGCCCGCCTGCTCCGGTCGACCAACTCCGGTGCCTGGTAGAGCGCGATGCCGGCCGCGTCCCACCGGTCCGACGGGATCGGTACGGCGGTGTCGCGGCCGGAGAGAATCAGGTCCCACAACCCCGTCGGAGAGCAGACACCACCGGGCAGGCGGCAGCCCATTCCGATGATCGCGACGGGTTCCGCACTCGATGCCGACATCTCGCCACCCCCGCCTACTCGGCGATCGCCGTGCTGGAGACGAACCGGAACACCGGCACCCGGCGGCCTTCCACCAGCTCCGTCCCACCGGTGGGCTCGAAGTGCTGATGCCGCCCGTAGTAGGCCACGACGATCCGCGTGGCATCGCCGGTGGTCCGGTCGGATATCCGATGCACGCGGTCCATCCCCGGCGGGCCGCCCACCAGCACGACCAGCCGCTCCGAGTCCTTGGTCGGCTCACCGGTCATCTCCACGCCTCCCACCTCAGTGCCGGACCGCGGTCGCCCTCGGCGACATGGCCGGGTTTTCCTCTCTTTCTGGCAGTTGGAACCACATTGGACCGACTGTCAAGTCGCGCGGCAGGGGGCACGCGCAGCACTCCAGTCCCCGGGATATGACGGTTGCGCACCAGTGCTTCACCGCGATTCCCCGCGCGCCGGTGCGAAAGGCCGCGCGCCGAGAAGCCGTAAGGCCGGCCGGCCCAGGTTTTGTCGTCGGCGCCGCCCCGACGGCCGACCAGGGCCGGCTCAATCGCCGGCCCCCGGCCGCATCGGCACGGCCGCATCCGCGTGTTCGGCCGCTACCGCTTCCGGCTCTCGTCCGATCCCCGCCGCCGGTGAGCTTCGCCTCTCCGCCGCACGCGGGAGACCGTCGTCAGCTGACCGGAGAGCCGCCCCCGGCCTGCCGCTCGGCAGGCAGCCGCCGCACTCGCTCGTGCGAGACACCACGGAACGCGCCGATCCGCCGTATCCCCCACCCTCATGGGGGACTTGAGTGCCTCCGCTCCGGCACCCCGCACGCGCGGGCGGCGGTTCGCCCGCGTCGGAGGAGAATGCCCGGCGCGGCAGCCGAGGCGGCGTCCGCCTTCGGGCTGCCGCGCCGGGCTCGCGTCCGGGGTCCCGGGTGTCAGGCCCGCAGCATGGCGGCGAGCACCTCGCGCCATCCCTCTCCCCGTCGCTCCACCAGCAGTTCGGCCAGCGCCTCCGCGCGGTAGCGGTGCCGGTGGCGCAGCCCGGGGGCCGAGGACTCCGAGGCGACGACGGGAGCGCCCGTGCCGAGGAGGCGGACGAGCTCGTCCGCGAACTCGGCCCAGGACACATGGCCGCCGATCGCGTTGACCACGCCGTCGACGGGCCGCTCCACGCAGTGGGTCAGCACCCGGGCCAGCGCGGCCGCGTGCACCCAGGGCGCGCCCGCCCAGGCGTCGCCCGACGCGGGCACGGCCCCGGCGGCCGGCAGGACGACCGGGTCGCCCGCCCGGGCCGCCTGGTAGAGGTCGCCGGTCGCGCCCCAGCGCAACTGGTCGCGCAGGCGCGGGTGGTCGCCCCAGACGATGGGCGCGCGGACCACGCTCGCCCCGCCGTGGGGGCCGGCGGCCTTCAGCAGCAGGCGCTCGCAGTCGAGTTTGCCCCGCCCGTACGCGCTCAGCGGCTCCTCCGAGGGCGCGCCCTCGGCGACGTCGGCCACCGAGGGCGAGCCGTAGGCGTCGACGCTGCTGACGAAGACGAACGGCCCCGGCCGCCGGTCCGCCAGCAGGGCGCGCATCGCCGCCACGTCCACCTCGGGGGAGGTGAAGGTGCAGGCGGAGTGGATGACCGCGTCCACGCCGCGGACGGCGGCCCGGAGGCTGTCGGTGTCGGTGAGGTCGCCCTCGGCGATCTCGACGTCCGGCCCCTCGGGCACGAGGTGGGCCGACTCGGGCCGGACGAGCACCCGTACCGGGCGCCCGCGCGCGGCGAGTTCCCGGAGGACGAACGCGCCCACGCCGCCCGTGCCGCCGGTGACCAGGACCGTTCCCTCCCGGGCGGCCGTCCGCCGCCCGGCGGCCGGGCGGGCCGCCGCGCGCCGGGCCGTCCGCTCCTCCAGCAGCGCTGCCAGCGCCCGGGGCGTCCGGTGCTCCAGCACGTCGAGGCCGGTGAGCGGCGCGCGGAAGCGCTCCCGCAGCCGTTCGGCGACCCGCACCGCGAGCAGCGAGTGGCCGCCGAGGAGGAAGAAGTCCCCGTCGGGGCCCGGACGTTCGCCGAGCAGGTCCGTGAAGACCGCCTCCACCTCGGGCGTCGGCCCGGGGAGGGGAGCGGGTGCGGACGCGGGCGTCGGTTCCGGTGTCCCGGCCGGCGCGTCCGGGAGGGCCGCCTCGCGGCGGAGGGGGGCGTTCCCTGACGCGGCCACGCCGGTGAGCAACCCCGTGAAGCCGTCGAGGAGCCGGCGCGCGGCCCCGCCGTCCAGCCGCCCGGTGTCGTACTGCACCGCGCACCGGGCGGGCCGCTCGTCCGTGGCCTCTTCCAGGAAGAAGCCGAGGCCGAACTTGGCCGTGCCCAGCGGGACGTCGACCGGGGCGCAGTCCGCCCCGGCCAGCCGCAGCCCCAGGGGGCCGGACACGACGTCCGCCGTGACGCCGACCAGTGCCCCGCCGTCCGCGTCGCGGGCGGACGGGTCCAGCCGCCGCACGATCGTGTCGAACGGCACGTGCCGGTGGCGCTGGGCCCGCAGCAGTTCGTCCCGCACCCGGTCCAGCAGGCCGGCGAAGTCCTGCGTACCGGCGAGGTCGGGCCGGACGGGGAGGGTGTTGACGCACAGGCCGACGAGGTCGCGGTCGGCGGCCCGGTCGCGGTGGCCGCTCGCGCAGCCGACGACCAGGTCGTCCCGTCCCGTCGTCTCCAGCAGGGCGCCGAAGGCCGCCGCGAGCACGACCGTGAACAGAGTGGCGCGGTGGGCCCGTCCGGCCTCCCGCAGCCGCTCGACGGTGCCCGTCGGGAGCAGGGACGTGAGGACGCGTCCCTCGCCCCGGGCGCCCGGAGCGCCGCCGGCGGGACCGGGCAGCGCGGGCGGGCGGGCCCCCGCGAGCCGCCGGGTCCAGTAGGCGATCCCCTCCTCGTCCGGCGGCGCCGACCGCTCGCGCCGGGCGAAGTCCGTGTAGCGCGGCGCCGCCTCCTCGGGGCCGTCCGGGCGGCCCTCCACGACCGCCCGGTACCGCTCGCCGAGCTCACGCGCGATGATCTCCAACCCCCCGCCGTCCACGGCGATGTGATGCATCGTCAGCAGGACGGTGTGGTCCTCCGGCGCGTGCCGGAGCAGCAGCGCCCGCAGGACCGGGCCCTCGGCGAGGTCGAAGGGGCGTTCCGCCTCCGCGCGCAGCAGGGGACCGGCCGCGTCGGCGGCGGCCTCCACCACCGGCAGCGGCACCGGCGCGGGCGGCAGCACCTCCTGGTACGGCTCGCCGTCGTCCCGCCGGTAGCGGGTGCGCAGCACCTCGTGCCGTTCCACCAGCCAGGCCAGCGCCTTGGCGAACGCCTCCCGGTCGAAGGGGCCGCGGACCCGGGTGGCGAACGGCACGTTGTACAACGCGCCCGTGTGCCCCAGCCGTTCCATCAGCCACATGCGGTGCTGGGCGTGCGAGAGAGGGGCCGGCCCGGTGTCCTCCGGTACGGAGCCGGGGGACGGGCGGGTGCCGGCGGCGCGGCGGCGGGCCCTGAGGAGCAGTTCCCGCTGCCGCGCGACATCCTGGGCGGTGGTCACCGCTGCACCTCCGCGCCCTCTTCGGCGTCCGGGCCGAAGGCCGCGGCCAGTTCGCGTTCCACCAGCTCGGCCTGGCCCGCCACCGTGGGAGAGGCGAAGAACGCGGCGAGCGACAGCTCCACCCCCAAGTCCTCGCGGAGGTCGTCCACGATGCCCAGGGCGAGCAGCGAGTGGCCGCCCAGCGCCAGGAAGTCGGCGTCCGGGTCGGTGACCTCGCGGTCCAGAGCACGGCCCCAGGCCGCCGCCACCGCCTCCTGGAGAGGCGTCAGCGCGCGGGCCAGCCGGTCACCCGTCCCCGCGGACCCGGCCAGGGGCAGGCCGGCGAGCGCGGCCCGGTCGACCTTCCCGTTGGCCGTCACCGGCAGCCGGTCCACCAGCGACCAGGCCGAGGGGACCATGTGCGCGGGCAGCAGCCCGGCCAGGTGCTCGCGGAGCGCGGCGGGGGAGGGGCGCGACCCGTCGGCGGGGACGACGAAGGCGGCCAGGCGCGCGTCCACCGTGCCGGCGCCGTCGGACGCTTCCGAGGCGTCCGGCCGCAGCACGGTCACCGCGGCGTCCGCGACCCCGGCGTGCGAGCGCAGCGCGTGCTCGATCTCGCCCGGCTCGATCCGGTAGCCGCGCACCTTCACTTGGTCGTCCAGCCGGCCGTGGAACTCCAGCGTGCCGTCGGGGCGGGCCGAGACCAGGTCGCCGGTCCGGTAGAACCGGCCGCGCGCGGGGCCGGCGGTTTCCTCGATGAACGCCTCGGCGGTGCGCTCCGGCTGCCCCAGGTAGCCCAGGGCCAGCCGGGAGCCGCCGATCCACAGCTCGCCCCGGACGCCCGGAGGCACCGGCGCGCCGTGCTCGTCCCGGACGTCCGCCGTCGCCCCGGCGACCGGCCGGCCGATGGGCGGCGGCCCCTCGCCGTCGGCCGGGAGCACCCGGTGGGCGGTGGCGAAGCTGGTCGCTTCGGTGGGGCCGTAGCCGTTGACCAGCTCCAGCCAGGGGTGGCGGCGCAGCACGGCCTGGGCGAGCCGGCCGGACAGCGCCTCCCCGCCGACGATCACGCTCCGGAGGACGCCGAAGACCGCCGAGCCGCGGGCCGCGAGGTGGTGGAAGAGGGCCGTGGTGAACAGCGCCACCGTGGCGCCCAGCCGCTCCACGTCCCGTGCCAGGCTCTCCAGCGACTCCCGGTCCGCGGTGGACACCACGGCGGCGGCGCCGTTGGCCAGCGCCGTCCACAGCTCGAACGGCGAGGCGTCGAAGGCCAGCGGGGAGTGGAAGAGGACCCGGTCGCGCGGGGTGACCGTGAGGAACTCCGGCTCCGTCACCAGCTCCGCCACGGCCCGGTGCGGAATCGCCACGGCCTTGGGCCGGCCGGTCGAGCCGGAGGTGAACATGGTGTACGCGACGGCGTCCGCGTCGTACCCGGCGGGCTCCGGAAGCTCCCGCTCCGTGCCGGGCGCGGGCTCGTCCGCCGCACCGCCCGCCGAGACGGCCAGCATCCGCCCGGCCGGCACCCCGGCCGCCTCCAGCAGGTCCTTGCGGCCCACCGTGAGGACCACTCCGGCGTCCGCCAGCATGGCCGCGATACGGGTCCGCGGGTACGCCGCGTCGAGCGGGACGTAATGGCCGCCGGCCCACCAGACGGCGAGCTGGGTCACCACGACGCCGGTCGAGTGCGGCAGCAGCACGCCGACCGCGTCGCCCCGGCCGACGCCCCGGGCGCGCAGCACACCGGCCAGCCGCCGGGCGGCGTCGGTCAGTTCGGCGTAGGTGAGGGTGTCGTCGCCGTCCCGGACGGCGAGCGCGGACGGCGTGGCGCCGGCGTGCGCCAGCACCCGGCCGAGGACGCCGCCGGGGCGGGCCGAACCCTCCGCGGGAGCGGCGGGCTCGGCCGGCGCCGCCGGCCGGAGGGGCTCCGCCGCCGGGCCCCGCCGGGCGTCCAGCAGCGCGGCCAGCGCCCGCAGGTCCGGCTGGCGCAGCACCTGCGGCGCCCGCAGCCGGACGCCGCAGTGCTCCTCCAGGGCGGTCAGCAGCCGGGCCGCCGCGAGGGAATCCCCGCCCGAGCCCAGGAAGTTGGCGTCCGGGCCGAGGTCCGGCCGGCCCAGCAGCTCCCGGCACAGGCCGACGACCAGCTCCTCGGTGGCCGACAGCGCGGCCTCGGCGGGGGCCGCGGCGGCCGGCTCCCCGTCCCGCCGCCCGGCGAGCAGCGCCTCGCGGTCCACCTTGCCGTTGGCGTCCACCGGGAAGGCGTCCACGAACCGGACCGCCGCCGGCACCGCCTGCTCCGGCAGCCAGCCGCGCACCGCCGCCAGCAGGTCGTCCGCGGCGGGCGCCGCCGTACCGGGGGCGGGCCGGACGAACGCGACGAGCCGGACGCCGCCCCCGGCGGCGGTGTCCGCCGCGACGACCGCCCGCAGCACGCGCGGGTCCCGCTCGAACGCCGCCTCCACCTCGGCCGGTTCGACACGCACCCCGCGCACCTTCAGCTGGGCGTCCAGCCGGCCCAGGAACTCCAGCACCCCGTCTTCCCGCATCCGCACCCGGTCCCCGGTGCGGTACACCCGGTCGGTGCCCGTCACCCCGGCCGGCGGCGGCACGAAGCGCCGCGCGGTCAGCTCCGGGTCCAGGTAGCCGATCGCCAGACCGTCGCCGCCGACGCGCAGTTCGCCCGGCTCGCCGTACGGCACCGGCCGCCCGTCGGCGTCGGTCACACACGCGACGACGCCCGGCAGCGGCGTGCCGATGGGCGGCGGGGCGGACGCGTCGGCGCCGTTCAGGGCGTGCGCCGTCACCAGGACGGTCGCCTCGGCCGGGCCGTAGTTGTTGTCCACGCGCGCGGTGACGTCCGGGCCGGGGACGCGGCGCAGCCGGTCGCCCCCGGTGCTCAGGTGACGCAGCGGCAGGTCACGCGGCCAGGGCCGCTCCAGGACGAGCTCCGCCAGCGGGGTCGGCAGGATCGCCACCGTCACCCCGGCCCGGCGCCACCAGTCGGTGAGCGCCCGCGGGTCCCAGCGGACGTCGTCCGGCGCGACGCTCAGCGTGGCCCCGGACGTCAGGCCCGCCCACAGCTCCATCAGATGCGGGTCGAAGGCCACGCCGACCAGCAGGCCGTGCCGGTCGCCCGGCCCGCAGCCGGTGCGCCCGGTGTACCAGTCGAGCCGCGCGGCCAGCGCGGCGGAGCCCACCGCGACCGCCTTCGGCACGCCCGTGGTGCCCGAGGTGAGCACCGCGTACAAGGTGCCCTCCGGGGCGCCGCGCCGGGTGCCGGCGGGGGCGGCGGGGAACGCCGCGACGGGCTCGCCGGAGACGTTGGCGCCGGCCGCGGGCAGCGGCAGCGCGAGCGTGCCGCCCTCCCGGGCCGCCGCCGGCAGCGCGTCGGCCGTGCCGACCAGGCAGGTCACCCGGAGCACGTCCGCGACCACCGCCAGCCGCCGCTCGCCGGGGCGCGGCCCCAGCGGCAGGTAGACGGCGCCCAGCCGGGCCAGCGCGACGGCCGTCGCGACCAGGGCGGCGGAGCGGTCCAGGCACACCCCGACCAGGTCGCCCGGCCGCACCCGGTCGCGCAGCGCGTCGGCGGTCCGGTCGGCCAGGGCGTCCAGTTCGGCGTAGCTCCAGGTCAGGTCGCCGTCCTCGACGGCGGGGGCGGACGGGTCCCGCAGGACGCGGTCCGCGAAGCGGGCCAGGACGTCGTCCGGCCCGCGCTCGGCGCGCTCGGCGCCGTATGCGACAGATGCAGTGGTCATGGTGTCCTCGATCGTGTTCGAGAGGGAGGCGAAGTCCGGTGTCCGAGCGCCGGTCATCCCAGCCCCATGGCCCGGGCGACGATCACCTTCTGGATCTCCGAGGTCCCCTCGATGATCGTCATCATCCGGACGTACCGGTACAGGAACTCCAGCGGGTGCCCGCGCACCCACCCCGTGGCCCCGTGCACCCGCAGCGCCCGGTCCACCACGCGCACCGCCGTCTCGGAGGCGGTGAGCTTGGCCAGCGCCGCGTTCTCCGGGGTCTCCGTGCCGTCGTCCACCAGCCGGGCGCAGGCCAGCGTCAGCAGCTTGGCCGCCTCGACCTCGGCGCGGCTGGTCACCAGGTGCTCCTGGACGTGCTGGTAGGCGCCGATGCGCTCGCCGAACGCCCGCCGCTCGCGGGCGTACTCGACGCCCAGCCGCAGCGCGTACTCGGCGATGCCGTTGCACATCGCGGCCACCACCAGCCGGCCCCGGGAGAGGCTGTCGATGCCGTGGCCCAGCGCCGCGCCGATCCCCGCCTCGCCGCCGACGACCGCGTCGGCCGGCAACTCCACGCCGTCCAGGACCAGTTCGTACAGCTCCTCGCCGGACATGCCGGCGTAGCGCTGGCCGATCCGCAGCCGGGGGTGGTCCATGCCGACGACGAACGCCGTCGGCCCGGCCTCCGCCTGGGCCACCACGAGCGCGAAGTCCGCGTGCCCGGCGTTGCTGACGAACGTCTTGCGGCCGGACAGCACCCAGCCGCCGTCGTCCCGCCGGACGGCCGTGCTGGTCAGCCGGAAGGCGTCGGACCCGGCGTTGGGCTCGGTGAGCGCCAGGCAGCGCGTCGCCTCGCCGCGCACCAGCGGCTTGAGGTACCGCTCGATCTGCTCGGGCGTGCCCTGCCGCAGCAGCGGACTGGGCCCGTCCGAGCCCGCCAGGGCGTACGGGGCCAGCGGGCAGCCGCTGCTGCCCGCCGCGTGGTGCAGCTGCACGACGGCGGTGAACGGCATGCCGGAGCCGCCCAGTTCCTCCGGGTGGTCGGCGGCGTAGAAGCCCAGCTTCGCCGACCGCCGCCGGACGTAGTCCCGCATCTCGGCCGGGGGCAGGTCGCCGCTCTCGGGCAGTTCGGCGGCCAGCGGCACCAGTTCGCGGCGGACGAACGAGGCGAACGAGTCGACGATCTCGCGGTGGCCGGCCTCCAGGACCGACGACGGGGAGGTGCTCATCGGACGGCCTCCGTCACCGCGTGCGCCTGCTCGGACAGGACCGGGTGCCGGAACAGGACCCGCAGCGGCGGACGTCCGCCCAGCCGCGGCTCCAGCCACGCGGCGAGCTGCGCGGCCAGCAGCGAATGGCCGCCGACCTGGAAGAAGTGGGACGACGGCGTGAACCGGTCGTGGCCCAGCACCTCCCGCCAGCCCTCGGCCAGCAGGGCGACGGCCGGGTCCCCGGCGGTCTCCGGCTCCTCCGGGGCCGCCTCCTCGGTGGTCTCGGCGAGCCGGGTCAGCGCCGTCCGGTCCGGCTTGCCCCCGGACAGCAGCGGCATCGACTCCAGCCGGATCCAGCGGGACGGCACCAGCGCGGCCGGCAGCCGCTCGGACAGCGCCCGGTGCAGCGCCACCTGGTCCGGCTCCGCGCCCCCGTCCAGGAACCCGATCAGGCACGGACCGGCCGCCGAACGGCCGAGCACCACCGCGCAGGACCGGCCGCCGAGTTCGGCCGAGGCCGCGGCCTCGATCTCCTCCAGCTCGATGCGGTAGCCGCGCAGCTTGATCTGGTTGTCGTGCCGGCCGAGGAACCGGACCAGCCCGTCCCGGCCGGTGAAGCCCAGGTCGCCGGTCAGGTAGACGCGCTCGCCGCCGAGGGCGGGCACGCGGACGAACCGGGCCGCGGTCGTCTCCTCGTCGCCCAGGTAGCCCTCGGCCAGCGCGGCGCCGGACACGGCCAGCTGGCCGACCGCCCCGACGGGCAGCGGGCGCAGGCCCGCGCCCAGCACGTGCACGCCGACGCCCGGCAGGGCGGTGCCCAGCGGCACCTCCGCCGCGTCGTCGAGACCCTCGCGGTCCACCTCGTGCACGGTCGACGTGATCGTCGCCTCCGTCACGCCGTACGCGTTGAGCAGCGGCGCGTCCGTCGCGGCCAGCAACTCGCGCAGCGCCGCCGCCGGCAGCCGCTCGCCGCCCGCCACCAGCAGCCGCGGTGCCCACATGCCGTCCCGCAGCGCCTCCGTCAACTCCGCGCGGACGGCGAGGAGATAGCTCGTCGGCAGGTTCGCCACGGTCACCCGCCGCGAGGCGAGGACGGCGACCAGCTCCGCCGCCGTCGGCACCTCGCGCTGCGGCAGCACCAGGCAGCAGCCGGCCAGCAGCGACGGCAGCACCTCCTCCAGCGCCACGTCGAACGACGGCTGGGCGAACACCAGCACCCGGTCCTCCGGCGACAGCGCGTACCGCTCCGCCGCCACCCGCGCGTGGTGCGCCAGCGCGGCCCGGCCGACCACCACGGCCTTCGGCAGGCCGGTGGAGCCCGAGGTGTGGATGACGTACGCCGCGTCGGCCAGCGGCTCGGCCGGCTCCGCCGCCGGGAAGTCCGGGCCGTCCAGCAGGGCCAGCGGCAGCCCTTCGGCGGGCAGCGCCAGGGCGCTCTCCCGGTCGGTCAGCACCAGGGCCGGACGCAGCCGGCGCAGCAGCGTCTCCAGCCGGTCCGCCGGGTCGTTGGGGGAGAGCGGGCAGTAGACCGCGCCCAGCCGGAGGCAGGCCAGCAGGGTCACCACGCTGTGGACGCCGCGCGGCAGGACCGCCGCCACCGGCTGCCCGCGCCGCACCCCGGCCGCCGTCAGCCGGCCCGCCAGCTCGTCGGTCATGCTGTGGAGTTCGCCGTAGGTGAGCTTGCGGGCGCCGCTCAGCAGGGCGACGCGGCCGGCACCGTGCCGGGCGAGCGGGTCCAGCACGTCGTCGGCGCCCTCCACCGGAGCGGCGACGGCCGCCGGCGCCGGCTCCGGGTCGAGCGCGGCGGCCGGCGCCGTCGGCGCGTCCAGGTACGCGCGGACCAGGCTCAGGAAGCGGTCGGCGAGGAGCCGGGCGGTCTCCTCGTCGAACAGGTCCCGGTCGTAGTCCCACACCAGCGTCATCCCGCCGGCCCCCGAGCGCGGGCCGACCACGCGCCGGTCGTCCGGGATCAGCACGAGGTCCAGGTCGAAGCGGGTCGTCCCGGTGTTGAAGCCCTCGAACAGCGACACCTCCAGACCCGGCACCTCGGTCTCCGGCAGCACCGCGTCATGGGCGCTGAACATCACGTCGAACAGCGGGTTGTCCGCGCCCGAGGTGTGCAGGCCCAGCTCCCGGGTCAGCACCTGCACCGGCACGTCCTGGTGCGGCAGCGCCCGGATCAGCCCGTCGGTGACCTCGTCCACCAGCTCGTCGGCGCCCGCCTCGGGGTCCAGGCGGAGCCGCAGCGGGATGGTGTTCACGAACATGCCGACGGTCTCCTCGAAGCCCGCCGGACGGTTGCCGACCGCCGTACCGACCACCAGGTCCGTCCGCCCGCTGTACCGCCGCAGCAGCTCGGCGAACAGGCCCAGCAGCGTCGAGAACGGGGTGTGGCCCATGGCCCGGCTGTGCTCCCGCAGCCGCTCGGCCAGCTCCGGCTCCACCGTCTGCCGCAACTGCGCGCCCGCGTGCCGGCGGCGGACCCCCGGCCGGGCGAGGCCGGGCAGCGGCAGGTCGAACGTGGCGCCGTCCAGCTCGCGCCGCCAGTGCGCCAGCCCGGCCGCCCGCCGCTCGTCACGGCCCGGCCCCTCGGCCGCCGCCACGTGCTCGGCGTACGACGGGGCGTCGGGCAGGACGACGGGCTCGCCCGTGAGGTGCGCCCGGTAGACGGTGAACAGGTCGCGGAGCAGGATCGCGAACGAGTGCCCGTCGTGCACGAGGTGGTGCTCGACGTGGACCAGCCGGTGCCGGCCGTCGCCCAGCCGGGCCAAGGTCCAGCGCAGCAGCGGCGCCTCGCACACGTCCAGCGGCGTCTCCGCCTCGGTGCGCAGCAGCCGGGCGAACGCGGCCTCGGGATCCTCCTCCCCGCTCAGATCGACGGTCCGCAGGCGTGGCGGACAACTCTCCCTGATCCGCTGCCCGGGCAGGCCCGCGGCCGTCTCCACGAGTTCGAGGCGGAGGCCCGGGTGCCGGTCCAGGACGGCGGCGAGGCCGGCCCGCAGGGCGTCCTCGTCGAGGTCGCCGCGGAGGTCGAGGGTGGCGGTGAAGTTGTAGGCGCGGCTGCCGGGGAGCATCTGCTCGTGCAGCCACACGATCTCCTGCGAGGTGGAGAGCGCGAACACGGTCTGCCTTTCCGTAGGGGTGGGGGATGTGGCGGATCGGAAGGGGCGCGGTCGCGGTCCCGTCGGGTGGGACGGGGGCGCGCCGCCGCGGCGGCCGGCCGGTGGGCCGGAGCGCCGCACGGGTGGTGGGGGAGCGGGCGGGGTCAGGCGGTGGCGAGGGCGGAGACCAGGGCCGCGAAGGCGTCCTCGGCCCGGTCGTCCGCGACGTCCGAACGCCGCCACGCCATGCGGACGAGCAGGTCGTCGCCGTAGGAGACGGACACCGCGAACGGCGCCTGCAGCGGCCGGTCGTCGAGGTGCGTCTCGCGGCCGGTGGCGCCGCCGAGCCGCAGCGGCGGCCGGCGGCCGAGGTCCTCGAAGGTCAGCAGCCCGTCGAACCGCCCGGTCCAGGGGACGCCCGCGCCCCGGGCCGCGTGCACCACCTCGTCGAAGGGGGCGTCGGCGTGGTCCAGGTCGTCCCACCAGGCGTCGGTGCGCGCCTCCGGGCTCTCGGTGCCGGCCGGGTGGACGACGGTGTTGAGGAAGCAGCCCAGCACCGGCCCGGCCGCCGCGGGTCTGCCGCCCCACGGGTAGCCGAGGGCCGGGACGTGCTCCGGGCCGTACAGCACGTGGGCGGCGCGGGCACAGGCGTCGAGCGCGGCGGGGAAGGCCGCCGCCCGTCCGTCGCCGGCCGGCAGCGGGAGCCGCGACCGGGCGCTGCCGGTGCCGGCCGCCCCGGGACGGGCCGCCGGCGGGGGCGGCGGGCGCAGCCCGGCCAGCCGGCGGGCCCAGTAGGCACGGGCCGCGGGGGCCGACGCCCGCTCCTCTGCGGCGAGTTGGAGCGTCACCGCCTCGCGGTAGGCGGCCGTGCCCGCCGCCACCCGCTCGTCCGGGACGTCGTCGGGGCCGAGCCCCTCGGCGTAGGCGCGGGTGAGGCCGTCGGTGATGCCGCCCAGCGACTGCTCGTCGCAGACGGCGTGGTCGAGGACGAGCGCCAGGACGTCCTCGGCGCCCCCGGCTCCGGCGCCCCCGGCTCCGGCGTCGCCCGTGGCGAGGAACAGCCGCAGCGGCGGCCCGTCGGCCGGCCAGTCGGCCAGCGCCCGGGGCAGCACCTCGGCCGCCGTCGCGCCGGGCGGGACCGGGACCTCGCGGACCCACCCCTCCGGGGCGCCCAGATGCTGCACGGGCACGCCCCGGGACACCTCCGGGCGCGCCCGGAGCGCCGGGTGCAGCGCGGCCAGGTGACCGGCGGCGGCCCGTAGCCGCGCGGGGTCGACCGCCCCGGCGGGGAAGGCGAAGAACAGGGGGACGAGCGTGGGCCGCCCGGCCGGGTCCAGCCGGCGGGCGAGGAGGAACCTCCGCTGGGCCCCGGTGACGGGCAGCGGGGCACCGGGCGCGCCGCCGGGGCCGTCCGGGCCGGTGAGCCGGCGGTAGCGGTCGAGGTAGGACGAGGTGATGCTGGGGGACTGCACGGTGACCTCCCGCGCGCCGGGGACGGCGCGGCGGTTCGTAAGGGCCGGGGGAGCGGGGAAAGCGGGGGCTCAGCCCGCGGTGGGAACGGCCGGCAGGTCGCGCAGCCGTCGCAGGGGCGAGAGCAGGAGCGGCAGCGGCACCAGCAGGAAGCCCGCGGCGCACAGCCAGACGGCGGTACGGGCGCCGTACGCCCCGGCGACGGCTCCGCCGACGAGGGCGCCGAAGGGCATCGTGCCCCAGACGACGAAGCGCAGGGTGGCGTTCATCCGGCCCAGCAGCGCGTCGGGGCAGAGCAGTTGGCGGAAGCTGACCTGGGCGACGTTGTAGACCACGGCGCCGAAGAAGACCACGGCCTCGCCGACGGCGAACCAGGCCGCCGCGGCGCCGCGCCCGGCCAGCGGCCAGAGCAGGGCGAACGGCCCGGTGAGGAGCGGGGCGAGCCAGATGACGCGGGCTCTGCCGACGGCCCGTCCCAGGACGTCCGCGCACAGCGCCCCGGCCAGCCCGCCGACGGCGGCCGCCGACAGCATCAGCCCGACGAGGCCCGGCGGCAGGTCCAGCACCCGGACCAGGAACACCGTCTGCACGGCCGTGAGCATGGCGGCGAAGAAGTTCGCGACCGCCGTCGAGCAGGCGATCATGCGCAGGGCGGGATCGCGGAAGACGAAGGCGAGCCCTTCGAGGATCTGCGCGCGCAGCGGTTCGCCGGTGGCGGGGGCGGGCGGGGGTTCGGGGGTGCGGATGCCGCGCAGGCAGAGGGCGGAGAGAAGGTAGCCGACCGCGTCGGCCAGCAGGGTCAGGGGCGCGCCGACGGCCTGCACCAGGACGCCGCCCACTCCGGGGCCCGCCATCTGGGCGGAGGAACGGACCGTTTCCAGGGCGCCGTTGCCCGCGACCAGCTTCTCGCGGGGGAGGAGGGACGGCAGGTAGCTCTGGTGCGCGATGTCGAAGAAGACCGTGGCGACGCCGGTGATCAGGGCGACCACGTAGAGCTGGGTCATCGTCAGGACGCCGGCCCAGGCGGCGAGCGGCAGGGCCGCCATCGCGAGGGCGCGGACGAGGTCGGCGCGGACGAGCACCGGCAGCCGGCGCATCCGGTCCACCCAGGCGCCCGCCGGCAGGCCCACCAGCAGGAACGCGGCGGTCTCGGCGGCGGTCAGGATCCCCGTCTGCAGCGGCGAGGCGTCGAGCTCCACCACGGCGACCAGGGGCAGGGCGACGAGCGTCACCTGCGCGCCCAGCTGGCCCGCGGCCGCGCCGGACAGCAGCAGCCGGAAGTCCCGGGAGGCCCTGCCGCGTAAGAGGCCGTCGCGGCTCTCGGACGTCATTGACAACATTTGACAGACATTTGGCTACAGCGGCGGCTTCAGTCAAAAACTGCGAATATTTTCGGTCAGTTGTGTTCGGATTGCGGACAGTGATGACCGGGGTAGCGGTGAAGGACTGCGGTCCGTCAGGTGAACGACACGTGACGTAACGCCCGGTGCGCTGCGTGACCGAGGGGGTGCGCGGCCCAAAAGGGGACGGGTCGTGCGGATGGCCGGATCTCGGTGTTCGAGGGTGGTGCCCACGGCTCCGGGCGTCGCGGCGGGAGGCGAACACCCCGTCCGTAAGCGGTTGAGAATTCATCAAGTAAGGGGCCGGGCGCGGAGCGTGATCCGTGTGCGGCATACTGCGGAACGAAGAGTCCCGGATGCACAAACCGCGCGGAAACCCGAAGGGTTGGTGTCCCACGTGTCGCCGGTCACTTATCACGACGCCCTCAACGACGCCCTCGAACGGCTCGACGACCTCGGCTACGAACGAGGGGAGGGCATGGACCTCGCCAACCACGGACCGATGGGGGCCGAGGCGCTCGCCCTGCTCGGCCACGGGGACGAGGTGGCCCGCTGGGTCGTCCGGTACCGCAAGGCCATGGAGCACCACGAGCCACCGTCCGAGCGCTTCCCCCTCGACACCGACGAGAGCTCCTGGCGGCCCGCCCTCGGCGCCTTCCACCGGGCCGGCGACTGGGAGGGCCTGTTCACCCGCGAACTGGCCGAGGCGCCCTGGCGGGACGTGCTCGCCCGCTGGTGGCCCCGGCTGCTCCCCGGGCTGTTCGCGGGGCTGACCCACGGTCTGATCCGCACCGCGCACGCCGTGCGCGGCCTCTACGCTGCGGGCGACCGGCCGACGGCGTACCAGCACCGCGAACTCGCCCGCGGGCTCGCCTACTGGGCGGCCCGCTACACCGAGCTGCCCGGCTCGCCGCGCCTCGCGGGGACGTACACCGTCCCCACCGCCGTCGCCGCCCTGCCGCGCACGCCCGCGGAGGGGGCGCTGAACGCCCGGGTGGTCGGCGGCCGGTTCGCGGCCCTGGGCGACCTTCCGGTCTACGGGGAGGCGCTGGAGTGGCTGGCGCCGGAGGAGGCGTCCCGCCTGCTCACCGAGATGACCGTCCAGTTCGCCGACGTCTACCTCGGGCACCCCGAGGTGTACCCGGTGCCGCTGGTGCACGGCGTCACCGCCCCGGCCGCCGCCCGCCTGGTGCTGCCGCACCTGCCGCACGCGCTGCACGGGCCGACGCTGGCCCGGCTCTGGCAGGTGCACTCCGCCTTCCTGCTGGCGCTGACCACCGACCGGCGGGGCGAGGGCACGACGGCGTGGCGCGAGGAGGTGCCGGACCTGCCGGCGACCGGGGAACTGGCCGCCCGGGCCGCCGAACACGGCGACGAGCACGTCATCAAGCTGACCGAGGCCTGTCTGCGCGAGTACGCCCTGCGGCCCGACCTGCGTTACCTCGCCGCCGCGGCCGTCGCCCAGCGGCGGATCCCCCGCCTGGACGCGGGCGGCGGCGCGAGCACGCTGCGGCCCGGGACCTGACCCGCCGCCGCTCGCGGGCCGGGCACCCGGCCCCCGGGCGGCGGCCCGTCCGCCGTCAGCCCCGGGCGGCGGACGCCGTGTAGGCGCGGATCTCCTCGGGCGTCAGATAGACGTCCGTGTACTCGAAGTCCCGCAGCGTGGCCGGGCGGCGGCTCTGGAAGCCGGTACGGACGTAGTCGTCGCCGGCCGCCGCGTTCAGCAGCCAGTTGGTCGCCGTCCGGACCTTGGCGACGTTGGTGCGCAGGGCGAGCAGGTGGTAGCCGCGGGCCACCGCCTGCGCCGGCAGGCCCGTCAGCTGCACCCCGAGCGGCTTGGAGACGGCGTCCTTGCCGCCGAGGTCCACGACCAGGCCCAGGTCCTTGTGGACGTACGGGCGCAGCGGCTCGCCGCGCAGCGACGCCACCACGTTGTCGGCCGCCACCCGGCCCTGGCGCTGGGCGTGCTGGGCCGTGGGCGGGCAGACGGCGCCGTCGCCCTTGGCGCGGTCCGGCACGGCCGCCGCGTCGCCGAGGGCGAAGACGCCGTCGAAGCCGGGCAGCGTCATCCGGTCGGTGACGGCCAGCCGCCCCTTGACGGTCTCGGCGCCCAGCGTGCCGACCAGCGGGCTGGCGGCCACCCCGGCCGTCCAGATCAGCGTCCGGCACGGCAGCTCCCGGCCGTCCGTGAGCGTCACCCGGTCCTCCGTGGCCTTGGCCACCGAGACGCCCAGCGAGACCTCGATGCCCCGCCGCCGCAGGGTGCGCGCCGCCTCGGCGCCCAGCCGGTCGCCGAGTTCGGGCATCAGCTTGGGGGCCTTGTCCACGATGTGCCAGTGGATGTCGCGGGGATCGAGCCGCGGGTAGCGCCGGCAGGCCGCCGTGGTGATCCGTTGCAGGCAGGCGGCCGTCTCCGTGCCGGCGTAGCCGCCGCCGACCACGACGAAGCGCAGCCGTGCCTCGCGTTCCGCGGCGTCGGTGGCGGCGTCGGCCAGGTCCAGCTGGGCGATGACGTGGTCACGCAGGTAGGCGGCCTCGGCCAGGGTCTTCATGCCCCGGGCCTGCTCGGCCAGGCCGGGGATGTCGAACGTCCGGGTGATGCTGCCCGGTGCCAGCACGATGAGGTCGTACGGCTCGTTCACCACCTCGTCGGTGATCTTCCGTACGACGCAGACCTTGGCCGCCGCGTCCACCCCGATGGCGCCCCCCGGCAGCATCCGCGTCCGGCGCAGCCCGCGGCGGAGCGAGACCGCCACCGACTGCGGGGTGAGAACACCCGAGGCCACCTGGGGCAGAAGCGGCAGGTAGAGCTGGTAGTCGAAAGGCGTGACCAGAGTGATCAGCGCTTCATGGGGTTTGAGCCGGCGTTCGAGCCGCCGGGCGCACTCCACTCCGGCGAACCCGCCGCCGACGATCAGGATCCGCGGGCGGTCCGCCGTGCGGGCCGCCTCCGTGGTGGTCGTATGCGTCGTCATGGTCTGACGTGTGCTCGCTCGGCGGCGAAGGTAGTCCTCGGACGCCGTGCGGTCCGTGGCGGCACAGTAGTTGACGACTGGATGGTCATGTCCATGGTGGACAGTGGTGTCGGGGGACCCTATATTGATCAGCGCCGCCACATGACCCTGATCCAGCATACGTGCCGGTGATTTCACGAGCCGGGGGGTTTGTGGTCGTGGCGAGCGTACATCGAGCCGGATTCGCGTATTTCCCTCCGGCTGTCGCGCCTGCGGGTCCTTCGTGACCCACGTCAACGCACGCAAAGGTAACCCATGTTCAAGATTGCTTCTCGTGTCGCCGCCGTTTCCGCCGCGACCGTCGTCCTCGGCCTGATCCCGCTCGCCGGCACCTCCTACGCGGCGGGCTGCTACGGAACCGCCTGCGACAACAAGGGCCCCAAGAGCACCGGTTGCGAGGACGACGCCGTCGGTCACGGCACCGTGAACAACAACGGCCGGGTCGCCGAACTGCGCTGGTCCAACAAGTGCCGCGCCGCCTGGGTCCGTACGACGCAGAAGGCCACCCCGTCCTACTACGACTCCTACGCCACGATCGAGAAGTACGACACGCACGGCAAGCTGGTCCGTTCGCTGAGCGTCGACACCCCGGGCAAGTACAACGAGTCGGACTGGTCGAACATGCTCGGCGGCAACGACTACTCCTACCGTGCCTGCGTCGGCTTCAAGAAGGACAGCGGCGCGCCCTACGGCGTCCAGTGCACCAACAAGTGGGGGTAATGTCCCCGGGTTCCGCTCCGGACGCCGGTTGATATCGGGCGGAGCGAGAGCGGCCGGGCCGGCGTGTGCGACGCGGCCCGGCCGCTCTCCGTTTTCTCTTCGACAACACTCGGCGAAAGAAGCGCACCGGAATGTCTGGTGTGCGCTCCAGCCCCTCAAATTCCCTCTTGCGCAAGGGCTTTATTCCGGTCTTAGATGAGCGCGATCACTCGGCGGACGCGCCCTCGCGGCCGGTCCGCCGTCGCACCGACGCCAGGGGGAGGCGCGGATACGGTGCATCGCGCATCATTACTCCCTTCCGTCGCGTGCCCACTGCGAAGAAAGACGGAAGAGTTGACATCGTTCAGACCGGCCCGTGCCGGGATCGCGGGGCTTGCGGCCGCCGCCGTCCTGGCCGGGCTGATACAGAGCAGTGCGGCGCTCGCCGCACCGGACGCCCCGCCCGCCGAGACGAAGCCCGTCGGCGCGCCGGCGGACTCGGGGGCGGTCGCCGACCCCGACGAGCACCTCGGCAAGGACTGGAAGACCTCGAAGGACCAGGCCGTCACCGCCGCCGCCGACTCGGCCGGCCTGCGCATCCTCGCCGCGGAGTCGGGCCGGGCCTACGCGTGGAAGACGGCCGCCGTCCTCAACGAGCCGGGCATGCCCGCCGATACGTGGATCGGCAACCAGTGCGTCATGGACGACTCCCATGTCGCCGCCGTGTACGCCCCGCGCGCCTTCACCAACAAGCCCGACCTGATGCAGGGCGGCGCGTTCACGGCGATCGTGAACACCACGACGGGCGCGGTGACGAAGCTGCCGTTCACGGCGACGCTCGCGTACTTCGACCCCACCTGCAACACCACCACCCACACGGCCGCCTTCACCCAGTACCGCGACATGAACGACCTGTCGCGGACGAAGACCCGCGTGATCACCGTGGACACGTCCGGCAAGACGGTCCTGAAGACGGGTGAGGTGCGCGGGCAGGTGTCGTCGGCCGCCCCCGTCAAGGACGGCGTCGTCGCCGGTCTCGGCAGCGACCTCGTGCGGATCGACGGCCGGGGGAAGACCAGCCGGCTCGCCAAGGGCGACAGCGTCCCCTTCGACATCCGCCCCCTGGCCGACGGCAGGGTCGGCTTCATGGACCGCAAGGGCACGAAGACGGCGCAGGTGAAGGTGGCCGGCGGACAGGGCGCACCGCGCACGGTGGCCACCGGTCCCCTGGGCGACCTCGACCTGGTACAGGGCGCGCAGGGCCGTGCCTTCCTCACCGGCAGCCCCAAGGACGTGAAGACCGAGGGGAGCGGGATCACCCGGATCGACGCGCCGGCCGACACCGACGTCTCGTCGCTCGGCCGCCTCGCCGTTGACCCCGTGCTCACCCCTGGCGTCCGCGCCGGTCTGACCCGCATCAAGGGCGGCGGGAAGAGCTTCGACAAGGCGAACGAGCCGGAGGCGGGCGTGCGGTCCCGTTCCGGCAAGGCGCCAGGGGTGGCGGACGCCGCCACCACGCTGACCGTCACCTCGACCGCCACGCCCACGGGCGACAAGGTGGAGCAGCGGGTGGCGTCGGCGCAGCCGCGCCTCAAGGAGGGCCTCTCGCCCGCGCTGACCGGCGGCACCCAGCCGCGGACGCTGGCCGGCGGGCCTGCGGTGAAGGCGCCCGCCCCCGCGCCCGCGCCCGTCTCGCACGATCCGACCGACACCGACCGCTGGTGCTCGGTCTCCCGCAACGACATGAGCGTCCAGGCGCTGCAGCCGACGCCGAACCAGGTCGAGTGGGCGGCGGACATGGCCGTCCGCGGCGAGCTGCGCGGCAAGTGGATCCGCCAGGGCGGCTACCGTGACCAGGCCGGGCTGGGGACGATCGACCCGCAGGGGCTGTTCCCCCTCCCGTCGCTGAACGGCGGCGGCCGGATCCCGGCCAACGTCCTCCTCGGCATCCTGGCCCAGGAGTCCAACATGTGGCAGGCCGAGTCCGGGGCCATCCCCGGCCAGATGGGCAACCCGCTGGCCGCCGTGGACGGTTACTACGGCCACAACACCAAGGACACCCTGCTCGGCTACTGGCGCATCAACTGGGACAAGTCCGACTGCGGCTACGGCGTGGGCCAGGTCACGGACGGCATGCGCATGAAGGGGCACGAGAAGACGGACAAGGCCACCGGCCAGAAGACCGAGACGAGCCTCGACCCCAAGCTCCAGAAGATCATCGCGGTCGACTACGCCACCAACATCGCGGCCTCGATGAAGATCCTCGCCGACAAGTGGAACGAGGTCCACAAGGACGGCCAGAAGATCACGGTCAACAACGACGACCCGTCCCGCGTGGAGAACTGGTTCACCGCCGTCTGGAACTACAACCTCGGCTTCAACCCGAAGTCGGAGGCGGGCAAGAACGGCGGCCGCTGGGGCCTGGGCTGGTACAACAACCCGGCGAACCCCATGTACAAGGAGGGCGCCTGGGACCACCCCTTCATGGACACCTCCCTGAACGCCAAGAACATCACCGACGCGGCGCACCCGCAGAACTGGCCGTACGAGGAGAAGGTGATGGGCTGGGCCGCCTGGTCCATCGACACCGGCTTCTCCTATGACACGGACGGCAAGCAGGGCTGGAAGGGCGAGTCCGGCTACTCCACCGCGGGCTTCCAGCCGGCCTGGTGGCTCAGCGTCCAGAGCCGTTCCCGCGTCAGCCCCCCGCTGGACACCTTCTGCAACAAGAACAACGGCTGCAACCCCGGCAACCCGGTCGACTGCCCGGACGAGGCGTGCTACCGGCAGTTCTGGTGGACCCAGGCGAACGCCACCTGGAAGGCCGACTGCAAGGACTCGTGCGGCAACGAGAAGATCAAGTACGTCACCCTGCGCGAGGAACCCGGCCGCGGCTACCGGCTGAAGAACGGTGAGCCGGTGTGCGGCGGGGCGCCGGGCGGCGCGGACGTCGTCGCCTCGATCCCGGCCGGCACGGAGACGTGGTCGAGCTGCGGGAAGGCGTCGTCGACGGGCAAGTTCGAGTTCACCTTCCACCCCGACTGGGACAAGCACTACGAGGCGAAGGCCGACCTGCACTCGATCGGCGGCGGCCACGGGGGTCACTTCTGGTACACCCACACCCGTGACGACGACCACCTCGGCGGCGACGGCAACCGCATGACGATCGAGGGCGAGTGGACGGCGGGCAAGACGTACGACATCGCCGCCGTCTACGCGTACATCCCCGACACCGGGGCCCAGACCGAGCGGGCCACGTACGTCATCAGCGGCGCGGTCGGCGGCCCGTACGAGCGGGTCGTGGACCAGAACGCCAACAACGGCAAGTGGGTGCCGCTGGGCGCCTACAAGTTCACCTCCACGCCCAAGGTGAAGCTGACGAACTACGCGAAGGGCGGCACCGCCGACGAGGACGTCGCCTGGAACTCCGTGGCCTTCAAGCCGATCAAGGGCAAGTTCGTCCGCCGCTCCCTGACCGCCGCGGCGGTCTTCGACCCGAACCAGGAGCTGAACTCCAACTCCCCGGTGACGTCGCTGGAGACGCCCGTCCGGTCGATGAAGTCGCTCTACGAGTGGGGCCTGGGGCTCGCCGAGCGGGGCCCGCTGTGGAACAACAACGGCAACGGCGTCGAGGCGTTCGGCCTCACCTACGAGGCCCGCTGCAAGGAAGCCAAGGCCGTGGGCGAGTGCACGGGCCAGAAGACGTACGACGAGGCCGAGAAGTGGGCGAAGGACATCAAGGCGGGCGGCTGGAAGCCGAACGCCGACGGTTCCGTCCCCGCGATGTCCATTCCGATCTGGATGGCCATGGCGAACCCGCAGCGTCCCGACGCGTCCAAGCCGGCGTCCGAGATGTTCAAGGACCCGAACAGCTACAAGATCAAGTCCGATGTCAGCGTGACCTTCGTGGTCGGCGAGGACGGGAAGATCGTCGACGGCAGCGTGGGGTCCGACTACCGGAACCGCGTCGGCAACGCCCACCTGCCCTACTTCGTCACGAAGATCATGAAGGCGATCGAGGCGGACTACGGCATCCCCGCCCCGGACATCGACTACAGCACGCAGGACGCGCTGGAGTACGGCAACGTCAAGTACTCCCGCCCCTATGAGGACGGGGACACTCCCGGGCAGGCGTACTTCCCCCACTTCCGCGCCGCGCGCCTCGACGACGCCAAGCAGTGCGTGGACTTCCGCGCGGTCGGCGGCGGTGTGCACGGCTACCGCGCGATGATCGGCCACAAGTCGGTCAACGACAACGTCAAGAAGTGGGTCGACCAGATCAACGACAACACGGAGACCAACCACGCGGTGCGGCGGTTCGCCGGGGACGTCTACTCGATGTTCTTCAAGAACAGCGGCTCGTGGAACAACAACATGTGGGGTTCCATGATCGGCAACGCGCCGCCGATCTGGCAGGACGTCGCGGCCGCGTTCTGCGCCGACGGGTCCGTCAAGCCGACGCACTACCTGAAGAACAAGGACGCCAACCCGTCCGACGGCATCGTCTACCAGTCCTACATGCCCGACCTCTACCTGTACGTCGACGACCGCATGACGGACAACCTGGGCCGCCCGTCCAACCAGCGGATCAACATCGGCGACTGGAAGAACTTCTCCAACTTCCCCGCCACCGCGCCCAACGGCAACGCCTACGCCTGGTGCAGCGTGGGGACGCGGGGCAGCGGAGGCAACCCGTGGGGCGTGGACGCCCCGGTCCCGGTCTTCGGTGACGGACCCGGTAACCGGCCGGACAAGGTCGCCCACTGCGACGAGCCGGAGCAGCAGTTCAAGGTCAACCTCACCCGGTGACCGGGAGACCGGCACGGTGAGATGACATCCCGCTGAGGGGAGGGAGCCGGACCCGAGGGTCCGGTCTCCCTCCCCTCTTCGCGTTGCCCTCGGAACCGCCGTCGTCAGGGGCGGAGGGCCGGGACCGGCAGCCGCGCGCAGAGCCGGCTGGCCCGGGCCGGGCCCGCGGTGACGGCGTGGGACGCGGCGGTGAGCAGGGTCGCCAGGGTGGTCAGCGGCCAGTGGCCGGTGAGCGGCATGGTGGTGGCGAGAGCCAGGGTGCACACCGCCATCGACGCGGTGACCCCCGTGCTCGTCCAGGCCACCGTGCGGGGGAGCCGGGACGGGGTCGGTATCCAGCGGGCCAGGGTGCCGGTCAGAGCGATCGCCGCGAAGGCGAGGAACGCGGCGAGCGCGGTGAAGGTGGTGAGCCGGGTGGCCAGCAGATGCGCGGTGTGGGAGAGGTGCCAGGCGCCGGAAGGGGCGGTGGTGTGGAGAAGGTACCAGGCGGCGACGAGGAGCGGGGTGGCGGCCGCGGTGGCGCGGGCGGTCTGCCGGACCTGGGCGATGGTCAGTTCGTGCTGACAGGCGGGGAGGAGCTCGTCGACGGCCCCGCACTCGCGGACGGCGAGCTCCGCCGCCCGCTCCCGGTCCACGCCCGCCTGGACGTGCGCGGCCACGGCGTCCTGCAGGCCGCCGCGCAACTCCTCCAGCAGGCGCGCCTTGGCGGCGGGCGGGCCGTGGAGCGCCGCGCCGAGGGCGGCCAAGTGCTCCTCGACGGGATCACCGGCCTTGCGGAGAACGGCGGACGCGCCGGCCCCGGGGGCCTCCGGGCCCTCCGCGAGCCGGTCCGCCGGGCTGTCGGGGATCACGAGGCGAGCCCGGGGCGCGCGACGGGGTTGAGCACGGAGCCGATCGCCGTGGTGAACTCGCGCCAGGCGGTCCGCTCGGCCGCCAGCGTCTGCCGGCCCGCGTCCGTGAGCTCGTAGCGCCGCCGCCGCCGCTCGCCGTCCGCCTCCCAGGTGCTCCGCAGGAATCCCAGCCGCTCCAGGCGGTTGAGCGCCGGGTAGATGGTGCCGGTGCGGAGCTCCAGCATGCCGTTGCTGCGCTGCTGGACCGCCGTGATGATCGCGTACCCGTGGAGCGGGCCGGTCTCCAGCACGGCGAGCAGCAGCCCGTCGAGATGTCCCCGTACAGCGTTCTGCCTCATAAGTAGACAGGCTACTCAGGCGACTTGTCGGTGTGCTATGTATTTCCAGCCAACATATTGACACGTGGGGGTGTAGGGTGCGGAAGACGCCGGAGCCCGCTGAACCTCCCCTGGGATCAACGGTGTTGATCACCGCTCGAACACTTGCCTGGCCGGGCGCGGCCGGGCAGGTTGGGCCGGGCCGGCCTTCGCATGGCCCGGCGGCCGGAAGGAGGGGATGAAGCTGCGCGGAGCGCGGGAGTCCGGGAGGGGTGCTGCAGACGGAAGGGGGGTGGCCGCGGTGGCGCCGAGCAGTGGTGCGGCGGTCGAAGTAGCGGGGCTCGTGAAGGAGTTCGGGGGAGGGGTGCGGGCCGTGGACGGCGTCGACCTCACGGTCCCCACCGGAGGCGTCTACGGGGTGCTGGGCCCCAACGGGGCCGGCAAGACCACGTTCGTGAGGATCCTGGCGACCCTGCTCCGCCCGGACGGCGGCGAGGTACGGGTGTTCGGCCGCGATGTGGTGCGGGACGCCGAGGGGGTACGCGCCCGGGTGTCCCTCACCGGCCAGTTCGCCTCCCTCGACGACGACCTGACCGGCACGGAGAACCTCGTACTGCTGGGAAAGCTGCTCGGCTACGGGGCCCGGGGCGCGCGGCGGCGGGCGGCGGCGCTGCTGGAGGGCTTCGGCCTGAGCGAGGCCGGCGGCCGGCAGGTCAAGGGCTACTCGGGCGGGATGCGGCGCCGGCTCGACATCGCCGCCTCTCTGGTGAGCCGGCCCGACCTGCTCTTCCTCGACGAGCCCACCACCGGGCTCGACCCCCGGAGCCGCAACCAGGTGTGGGAGATGGTGCGCGCCGTCGTGGCGCACGGCACCACCGTGCTGCTGACCACCCAGTACCTGGACGAGGCCGACCGGCTGGCCTCCCGCATCGCGGTGTTCGACCGCGGACGGGTGATCGCCGAAGGGACCAAGGCGGAGCTCAAGGCGTCCGTCGGCGCGGGCTCGGTCCACGTCCGCCTGGAGGACGCCGGATGCCGGGACCGGGCCGCCGGCGTACTGGACGCCTGCCTCGCCGGGGTGACCCAGCGGGAGGACGACCCTGTGGCCCTCACGGTCCGCCTGGGCGGCGGCGGCACGGCCGCGGCCGAACAGGCGTCCAGGGCCCTGGCCGAACTGGCCCGGGCGGGCATCGGCGTGGAGTCCTTCTCCCTCGGCCAGCCCAGCCTGGACGAGGTGTTCCTCACGCTGACGGACGACGGCTCCGGCGCCGGCCGGCTGCCGGGGAAGGTGGGGGTATGACCACGGTGACGGGCCCCGGGACGGGGTCGGAATCCGGCGCGGGCACCGGAACGGACGCGGCCGAAGCGCCCGGACCCGGGGCGAACGCGCTGATCGGCGCGCTGGTCGCGGGCGAACGCCCGCCGCGCCCCGGCGCGTTGACGACGTCCCTGGCGTTCGGCTGGCGGGCCGTGCTGCGCATCAAACACGTGCCCGAGCAGCTCTTCGACGTCACGGCGTTCCCCGTGATGCTGGTGCTGATGTACACGTACCTGTTCGGCGGCGCGCTGGCCGGCTCGACCAGCGCGTACCTCCAGTACCTGCTGCCCGGGATCATGGTGACGTCCGTCGTGATGATCACCATGTACACGGGGATGGCCGTCAACACCGACATCGCCAAGGGCGTCCTGGACCGCTTCCGCAGCCTGCCCGTGTGGCGCCCCTCGGTCATGGTGGGCTACCTGCTCGGCGACATGCTGCGGTACGTCCTGGCCTCGGTGATGATGCTGGCCATCGGTCTGGTGATGGGCTACCGGCCGCACGGCGGGGCCGGCGGCGTGGTGGGCGGGGTGGCGCTGCTGCTCCTGTTCAGCTTCTGCTTCTCGTGGCTGTGGACGATGTTCGGCCTGCTGCTGCGCACCGAGAAGGCGGTGATCGCCGTGTCGATGGCGGTCATCTTCCCGCTGACCTTCCTGAGCAACGTCTTCGTCGAACCGCGCACCATGCCGGGCTGGCTCCAGGCGTTCGTCAACAACAGCCCGCTGACCCACCTGTGCAGCGCGGTGCGCGGCCTGACGGAAGGCGGTACGCCGTCGGCGCACATCGCCTGGACGCTGGGCTGGTCGGCCCTGTTCGTCCTGGTCTTCGGCCCGGTCACGATGCGGCTCTACGCCCGCAAGTAGCGTCCGCCCGGGACCCCGGGCGGACGGCGGGACGCGCCCGCCGCCCGGCCCGGGGCAGGGGCGGGCGCACACCCGGCGCCCGCCCCGCCCCCGCTTGGGCCGCCGCCGGGCCCGGACCCCGTGCTACACCCGCGGCATGGGCGCGGCGGTCCGGTAGTGGGTGATCCGCCCCTTGTCCCGCACGGGCTCGCCCAGTTCGGCGGCCTGGGTGTGGGGGAGCAGCTGGAACCCGTCGGGGTGCTCCAGCAGGGTCGCGTGCCAGGGGGTGGTCCAGGGGTTGTTGGTGTCGAGGAACTTGATGCCGTACTTGGCCTCGTTGCGGTTCTGCGGGTGGATGGACAGCCGGACGGTGTCCTGGTGGTAGTCCGCGATCAGGCTGGCCCAGGCCCGGCTGCGGGCGATGACGTGGTAGGCGCGCTGCCGGGACTGGCGCTGGAGGGCGGCCTTGCTGCCCGTCCAGTCCGGGGTGTCCTCGACGAGGAAGCGCGTGATGCCGCGGTACATGCGCAGGGTGGACTCGTCGGTCTTCACCTCCGCGCGCAGCTGCTCGACGGTGGGCGCGTACCGCTCGGCCGTCATGCGGCGCTTCTCGTCGTAGTCCAGGTCGGGGCCGTACACGTCGCGCAGGTCGAAGGTGCCCAGGTGGTCCAGGCCCTCCTCCTCGATCATCGTGCGCAGGGCGTCGCCGTACGCGTCGATGTGCTCGTCCGGGACGCCGATGACGTCACCGAAGATGTGGCCGTCCGAGCAGATGAGGACCCGCGCGCCGGGCGAATAGACCTTCTCGATACGGGTGCAGAGCTCCTGCAGGAAGTGCAGCGCGAGCCGCTCGCCCTCGTCGGGAAGGTGGCTGATCACCTTGGCGGTGTTCGGCGACTTGCAGGGGAAGCCGGGCAGCGAGAAGAGGATGGGCTCCCGGCGTTCCAGGTGGTGGGATATCTGACGGATCTGATGCGGGAAGTCGTGGGTGGTGTCGTTCTCCGGGTCCGGCTCGGTGGTCCGGCGGTGGGGCAGGAGCAGGGAGAGGACGGCGTGGGCGGTGTCGGTGAGGGTCTCGGTGGCCGACGGGGTGGTGGCGGGCATGGGTGGTCTCGCTTCCTGGTGAAAAGGCGGCCCGGGGCGGGATCGCCGTCACGGGCCATGGGTGGGTTGTCGGGTGGTCCTGGTGGTGCGGGTGGTTGGTGCGGTGGTGGTCAGTGGCGGACGGGGCAGCGCGGCGCCGCGTCCGGTCCCGCGTCCCGGGCGTAGCTGAGCGGCAGCCGGTTCACCCCACGGGCGAGGACCGCGTGGACCCAGGGCAGTTCGCCGGGGGCGGCCTCCAGCCGGAGGTCGGGGAGGCGGGTGAGCAGCGTCCGCAGCGCGGTCTGCAGCTCGATGCGGGCCAGGGCGGCTCCGGGGCAGAAGTGGATGCCGTGGCCGAACGCGAGGTGCGGGTTGGGCTTGCGGCCGAGGTCGAGGGTGTCCGGGTCCGGGAACCGCCGCGGGTCCCGGTTGGCCGCGCTGAGGGAGACGATGACGGAGTCGCCGGCGGGCACGGTCCGGCCGTGGAACTCGGTGTCCTCGGCGAAGAAGCGCCAGGTGGTCAGCTCGAAGGCGCTGTCGTAGCGCAGCAGTTCCTCCACGGCGCGGGCGAGCGTGGCCTGGCCCCCGTCCTCCTCGGCGAGGGAGCTCCGGAGCCGCTCCAGCTGCTCGGGGTGGCGGAGGAGGGCCACCAGCGCGGTGGTGATCTGGTTGGTGACGGGCTCCTGTCCGGCGACCAGCAGCTGGAAGACGATCGAGTCGGTCTCCTCGGTGGTCAGCGAGCCGGCGTCGTGCGCGGCGACGAGGGCGGTCAGAAGGTCGTCGCCGGGCTCGCGGCGCTTGGCCTCGGTGACGCGGGCTATGTACGTCTGCAGGGCGCGCAGCCGCCCCTCGTACCGCGGGCGCTGCGGGTCGCTCGGGCCGACGGGCTGGACGACCTTGCCCCAGTCGCGGTCGAAGTCCCGGGCCAGTTCGTCGGGCAGGCCGATGACCTCGGCCAGGACGCGGAAGGGGAAGTGCGCGGCGAAGCCCTCGACGGCGTCGAAGAAGGCCCGCCCGCCGGCCTCCCCCGCGCCCTCGCCCGCTCCGGCGCCTTCGCTCGCCCCGGCGGCGAGGCCGGCGTCGAGGAGTTCGTCGGCGATCTCCTGGACGCGCGGACGGAGGCGCTCGACGGCGCGGGGCGCGAAGGCGTCGGTGACCATCCGGCGCATGTGGGTGTGCTTCGGCGGGTCCTGGTGCAGGAGGTGCACCTGGAGCTGGGAGTGCTGCGGCTCCGGCATGATGGCGGCCTTGGCCCGCCAGGCGTCGTTCCCGAGGTCGTGGTTCTTCCCGAACCGGTCGTCGGTGAGCGCCTGCTGGGCCGCGTCGTAGCCGGTCACCAGCCAGGCGTGGACGCCGCTGGGGAAGTGCACCCGGTGCAGGGGGCCCTCTTCGCGGAGGCGCGTGTACAGCGGATAGGGGTCGGTCTTGTACGCCTCGCCGTAGAGCGGCACGGGGTCCGGCAGGGGCGCCCGCTCCGGCTTCGGCCGGTCCCCGCCGGAAACGGTGTGGGAGGAGGGGTCGGCGGGGTCATTGGGGCTGTCTCT
>NZ_JBPQTX010000020.1:0-42173 GCF_051386555.1 Streptomyces sp. URMC 126 | reverse complement strand
GGGCGTGACGGCGTCGGGGCGCCGCCCGGGGGGCTTGGCTCCGGGCGGGTTCCGACGGGCTCCGACGGGCCTTAGATAGTGAACGCGCCGTGGTCGTACCAGCCCATCCCGGCCTGCTGGTCCCACCAGTTGGACCACACCCGCCCGTCGGCCCCCGTCCAGAAGACGTCGAGGTGCCCGGAGGTCCGGGCCACCGCCGTGACGCCGCTGCCCGGGACCGCGAGAACGGGCCACTGGGCGGCGATGGGGAAGGCCCCGTGGTCGTACCAGCCCATGCCGGGGATCTGGTCCCACCAGGCACTCCAGATCTTGCCGTCCGCGCCGGTCCAGAAGACGTCGAGGTGTCCTGAGGTGCGGGCGACGGCGGCGACGCCGGTGCCGGGGGCGGCGGGTACGGGCCACTGGGCGGCGATGGGGAACGCGCCGTGGTCGTACCACCCGTACCCGGTCTGCTGATCCCACCAGTTGCTCCAGATCTTCCCGTCCGTGCCGACCCAGAAGACGTCGAGGTGTCCTGAGGTGCGGGCGACGGCGGCGACGCCGGTGCCGGGAGCGGCGGGTACGGGCCACTGGGCGGCGATGGGGAACGCGCCGTGGTCGTACCATCCGTACCCGGTCTGCTGGTCCCACCAGTTGCTCCAGACCTTCCCGTCGGCACCGGCCCAGAAGACGTCCAGATGTCCGGAGGTCCGGGCGACCGAGGTCACGGCGGTGCCGGAGGCGGCGGCGGCCGGGAAGTCACGCGCGATGGGGAACGCGCCGTGGTCGTACCAGCCGTATCCCGCCTGCTGGTCCCACCAGTTGCTCCAGATCTTGCCGTCCGTGCCCGCCCAGAAGACGTCCAGGTGACCCGAGGTGCGGGCGGTCGACGCGATGCCCGTACCGGGGGCGGCGGGGGCCGGGAACTCGCGGGCGATGGGGAACGCGCCGTGGTCGTACCAGCCGTATCCCGCCTGCTGGTCCCACCAGTTGCTCCAGATCTTCCCGTCGGCGCCCGCCCAGAAGACGTCCAGGTGCCCGGAGGTGCGGGCGATGGACGTGACCCCGGTGTCGTGGGCCGCCCGCACCGGCCAGTCACGGGCGATGGGGAAGGCGCCGTGATCGCCCCAGCCCATCCCGGCCTGCTGGTCCCACCAGTTGGACCACACCCTGCCGTCGGTGTTCACCCAGAAGACGTCCAGATGACCCGAGGTGCGGGAGACGGAGGAGACCCGGTTGGCGGGCAGCCGCGGCAGCAGGGTCTGCCGGATCCGGCGCTGGCACACCGCGCAGAACGGCTGCCCCAGCACCCTCATCCGGCAGTTGTACTGCGGCCGGAACGCCTTGCAGTGGTAGTAGTGGGCACCCTCGAACGCGCCGACCGTCGCCGCGCCGACCGGGTTGGGCTGCGGGTCGCACACCGCGCAGTCGGCGTTCCGCGTCGTCGGCATGACGGTGGCGGGCGCGACCAGGTCCCGCCACTTGTTCGTCGCCCGGTTGGGGTCGATGGTGACGTTCGGTTCCGCCGGCTCCACCGCCGGGTGGGTGTTGCGGTCGGTGTCGATGCCGCAGCCGAGGTAGTACTCGTACTCGTCGGCAAGACCGAACGCGGTGTGGCCCATCTCGTGCAGCCCGATCTCGTTGGCGTTCGGCGCGAGGGAGAACACCGCGACCGATCCGCCCGAGCCGCCGTACACGGTGGAGTTGACGATCACCATCACCATGCTCCACTGCGGCACCTGCTGACCCGCCACCGTGAGCGCGGTGCTCGTGTTGACCGTCAGCAGCCGGCGGGTTCCGTTGTTGCAGAACGCCGCGTCGAAGTACGTGTTGGGCGCCGCCCCCGTACCGCCGCAGGTCGTCGGGTCGTCCGCGCCGCTGTCGTTCGAGCGGACGTCCACCCGGTACACGTTGATCGCGGCTCGCAGCGCGGTGAACGGCGCGGTGGCGAAGAGGGTGTCGACGAAGCTCCGGGCGTGCGTGGCGAACTGGCCCAGCTCATTGCTGCGGTAGCCGTCGCCCATGATGACCAGGTTCCAGCGGGCGTTCGCCGGACCATTGTCGACGATCTTGGTGGTGCCGACGACGGCACCGTCCCCCGTACCCATCTCAATGGCCCCCCTCGTCCGGCTCATCCCTCTGGTCCGTCTCGTCCCCCCGGTCCGGCTCATCCCTCCGGTCCGGCTCGGCCGCGTCCGGCCGCAGGGCGAAGCGCGCCACCTCGGCCGCGGGGGCCACGGTCGGCCCCGGGGCGAGCGGGCTGCTCACCAGCGCGACGTGATCGGCCTCCGCGATCTCGGGGACCAGCACCGCGAAGGCCCCCTTGGGCTCCTCCACCGGCACCCGGGCCAGCGAACGGTCCGGATCGTCGGAGAACACCTCGGCGTCGTACCGCACGGGCGGGTGCATGACGCGCCGGTAGAGCGGCTGCCGCTGTGCGTCGCGGAGCTCCACCCAGAAGCCCTTGACGTCGGGCCCCTCGTCGGTGGCCTCCGTGCCGGCCAGGTCCTCACTGGGCGGAGGGGCCGCGTCCACCCGCTGCCGGGAGACGAGCCGGATGTCCGGCCCCTCGTACTCGAAGATGAGCCGGACGGCGGCCGGGCCGTCCGGTCCGGAACCGGTGTGCTGTTCGGATGTCACGGTCGTCCATCCCCATTTCCAGGGTTCTCAAGGTTGCCGGGAAGGATGAGGTCCGGAGGTGTCCTGCCGCGCTGGTCGAACGGAGTCCAGGGGGCGCGTTCGAGCCGGTGACCCGGCGAGCGGCCCGGCGGGCGCCGACGGTGGGGGAGCCCTGGGGAAGGGACGGAAGCCGGACGGAGACCGTCGGCCCTTCGGAGGGCACGGGCCCGTCCACGGGCGGACGGGCGGAGGGCGGGGCAGGCGGACCACGAGCGGGAGAACGGGGGACGGGGAACCGGCCGCGTCGCACGGCCCGCACCCGGCCCGCGCACCGCCCACGCCCCGGCGGTGCCTCCGACGATTGCCCGGCGCCGCCACTGGCCATGGTGAGGGCGCGCGCGGACCCGCGCAATACCCCCGAACGGGTGATACGGGAGGCGTGGCGAGGGACGCGGGAGCCCAGCTCGCCGTCTCGCCCTTCCGGGGCTCTCCCGCTCTCAGGGGCTCAGCGCCGCCCGCGCCGCAGCCGCCCGGCCACGCCCACCCCGGCCGCCAGTACGGTCAGGGCCAGGGCGCCGCGGTGCCGGGAGGCCCACGGCTGGGCGGCCCGGACGACCGTCCGGTCGTCGAAGACGCCGTGGGCGCCGAAGTCGTGGCCGCCCTCGTCGTCTTCCGGATGCCAGAGGTTGACGGGCTGGCCCTCCTCCGTCGGCATGCACGTCTGCTGGGAGGAGAAGCCGGTCCGGGCGAGGTAGCGGTCCAGCAGCCCCGGGGCCACCGCGTTCGCGAGCAGGGTGCCGACGGTGCTGCCGCCGACCCAGTACTCGCGCCGGCGCGGGTGGTCGGCCGCGTACACGATGGCCCGGGCGGCGACTTCCGGCTGGTAGATGGGCGGTACGGGCTGGGGCCGGCGCGGCATCCGGGAGAGCGCCCAGCGGAACTGCGGCGTGTTCACGGCCGGCAGCTGGACCATCGTCGTCCGCACCCCGCTGCCCTCGTGCAGCAGCTCGCAGCGCAGCGACTCGTTCATTCCCTGGATGGCGTGCTTGGCCCCGCAGTAGGCGGACTGGAGAGGGATGCCGCGGTAGGCGAGGGCCGAACCGACCTGCACGATCGTCCCGTGGTCGCGGGGCAGCATGCGGGAGAGGGCGGCCTGGGTGCCGTACACGTACCCCAGATAGGTGACTTCCGTCGTCCGCCGGAACTCGTCGGGCTGGATCTCGACGAAGGGCGCGAAGACGGTGGCGAAGGCGTTGTTCACCCAGACGTCGACCGGCCCGAACTCCTCCTCCACCCGGCTCGCCGCCTCCCGTACGGCGTGCGCGTCCGCCATGTCCACGGGGATGGCGAGGGCCCTCCCGCCGGCCTTCTCGACCTCCTGGACGGCGGCGTCGAGCCCCTTCCGTCCCCGTGCCAACAAGGCGACACTGTCCCCGCGAGCGGCGAACGCCCGGGCGGTCGCCCGCCCGACCCCGCCGCTCGCTCCGGTCACCACGACGACTTTCGGCCTCCTGCGGATACTCACCGCCGCCGGGTACCCGGCGGGCCGGACGGCAAACGTGCGGCGGGACGCCGTTGACGTGCGGGGTTCCGCGTCGGCGCGGGTCCGCGCGCCGGTGGGCGGGGGAGGGGGCGGAATCCGCCATGCTCGGCGTATGCGAAGCCACCGCGCCTTGAGGCGCGCCGCCGTACCGCGTGCCGCTGTGACGCGTGTCGCTGTGTTGCTCGTCCTCGCCGCTCTGATCGTCACGCCGGTGCCGAGAGCACCTGCCGCGAGCGCCGCGGCCGGGTCGGGGGCCGACGCTCCCGTGGCGGGGAGGAGCGGCACGGAGACACCGGCGGCGCCCGCTTCCGGCCCCGGCTTCACCTCCGGTTCCGGCTCGGCCGAGTGGCTCTACGGTTCCGAGAACCGCACCTTCCCGACGACGCGCCGCGAGGTGGCCCTCACCTTCAACGCCGCCTGGGACGAGGCGGGCCTGGCGGACGTCCTGCGCACACTCGACCGGAACCGGGCACCCGCCACCTTCTTCCCCACCGGCCGGTTCGCCGAGCGCCACCCCGCCGCCGTGCGGGCGATGGCCCGGCAGCACGGCATCGGCAGCCACTCGCACACCCACCCGCACTTCTCCGGCCTCACCCGCGCGCAGGTCGAGGAGGAGGTGACCGCCGCCGACCGAGCCCTCCGCGCCACGGGCGCCGACCCGCTCCCCTTCTTCCGCTTCCCCTACGGCGAGACCACTCCCCAGGCGATCGCCCACGTCAACTCCCTCGGCTTCGCCGACATCGAGTGGACGACCGACACCAAGGGTTACGTCGGCACCGCGGGCGGAATGACCGTCCGGCAGGCGGTGCGGCGCGTCGCCGACGTCCTGCGTCCCGGCGCGATCATCCAGATGCACGTCGGCTCGGCCGACGGCTCCGGCGAGGTCCTGGACGCCGAAGCGCTGCCGCGGATCATCGACTTGGTGCGGGCACGGGGGTACGAGATCGCCGACTTGGCGGCACTGGCCCGGGGAGCCTGACGAAGGGGGACGCCCGGGCGGCGGCCGTCCGTGCCCGGCGGCCCGACGGGGAAGCCGCTGTGTGCTCGCGGACGTGCGGAGTGTGCGCGGAATGCCGCGCGCCGGGGCCTTTCGCCCGGAGACGCGCCCTACGCGGCGGGCCGCGGAGCGCCCTCGACGAGGGTGCGGAGGAAGGCCCGGACGAGGGAGGAACTGCCGGCGCGGGGCCAGATCGGGGCGTACTCGATACGGGGCAGGTGGGGGAAGGGCAGCCAGACGATGTCGGGGCGGCCGTGGTACTGCTCGGCCCGCGCGGACGCGAAGGTGACGCCCTTGCCCGCGCCTACCATGGCCAGCGCCTCCTGCCAGTGCCGGGCCGCGAAATGGGGGACGGGCAGGCCCGAGGGCGTCCGGCGGGGAAAGTGGTACTCCTGCCAGTACGGGGGCGTGGCCGCGGTGAAGGTGATGAGGGTGGCGGCGGCCAGGTCCTCCAATGTCACCGCCGGGCAGCGGGTGAACGGGTGCTCGTGGTGGGCCAGCAGCCGGCGGTCCTCGGCGATGAGGGCGGGACCGACGGCCAGGTCGTCCTCCACGACGGGCAGTTCGGTGACCTGGAGGTGCACCTGGCCGCTGCGGATCGGCCCCAGGGGATCGGAGAGCTGGATCTCCTGGATTCGGACCTCCACGTCGGGACGGTGGGCGGCGAACCGGTCGGCGGCGCCGAGGACGAAATCGGCCGCCATCGGGCTGGAGTAGCCCACCCGCAGCGCTTCACGCGCCCCCCGTGCGGCGGCCGTGGCACGGGCGACGGCCCGCTGTATCTGCCGGTAGGCGGGCAGCAGGTCGTCGCGTAGCTGCTCACCCACCGGAGTCAGGGCCACTTTTCGGCTCGTGCGCTCGAACAACGGAGCCCCGATGCGGCGTTCCAGCCTCCGGATGGTCTGGCTGACCCTGCCCTGAGCCAGTCCGAGCCGCTCCGTAGTACGCCGGAAATGGAGCTCCTCGGCCAGCGTCAAAAAGGCTTCCATCTCGTGCCGTTCCACGGCCGTCCCCCCAGTGTCCTCAATTGGTGAGCGTGACGCACCGATCGTAGGCGAGCTCGCTGTTGATCATGGTCGGGCAGACGGGAAGAGTGGAGGACCAGGGGGGATTCGCGGCGGCGAATCGGGCCGCGGCGACGCGTCATATACGCGCACGACTGCGGATCGACGGCATTCCGTTGCCCATTCCGGCGCGTGAACGGAGTGCTGTTACGCCCCCTGCCCGGAAATCCACAGAAGGCTCGTCGCCTCGCATGCGACGGTACGAGCCCGAATCGGCCAGAGGGAAAACAATGAAACGCAAGATAGCGAGTGCGGTGGCTTCTGTCGGCGTCGTCTTCGCGGCGGCGTCCACGGTGTCCGTCGTCACGGCGGCTCCCGCCTCGGCTACGACGGACCAGTGCGTCAGCTACCTGCAGAGCAAGAACTACGTGCCCACGAACCAGCGGGTCGACGCCTGTTACACGGCCGGGCACTTCATCGACATGCGGGACAAGGGCATCCGCTACCAGTCCTGCCGGTTCTCGCTGGAGGGCTCGGGAGTGCGCTACTCCGACGCCGTCACGGCGTGCAGCTACGCCCAGACCAACGTCTGACGCGTTTCCGGCACGGCTCACCGGCCTCCGGCCGGCGTCGAGTTCGCACATCGAACTCGGGTCGGCCGGGGCTCCCGCGTTCCGGGCACCGGACACGCCTTTCGCGCCCCCTGCGCCGACCCGATCGGACAACGCTTTCAAAAGGGAACGCAGGGAACGTCTTGAAACACAGGCACAGAAGAAAACCATGGGCCGCGTCCACTCTCCTCGCGGCCTCGGGCATGCTGCTCTCTCTCGTGCAGGCCCCCGCGTGGGCGGACGGCCGGCCCGAGGACGACCTCCCCGCCCGCTCGGCCGCCGCCGAGGCGGACCACCCGGACGAGGTGGCCCCCGCCCAGCGCGAACGGGTGCTGGGCAAGGACTGGAAGAAGACCGGCGACCGGGCGTGGACCACCACCTCGGACGCGGACGGCTTCCACCTGCTCGTCGCCGACGCCCGTCAGGGCTACTCCTGGCGCACGGCCGCCACGCTGCGCGAGCCCGGCTTCGACACCGACGCGTGGATCGGCAACGCCTGCGTGACCGGCTCGGGCCGCAGGGCCGTCGTGGTGTACGCGCCGCGTACGTTCACCAACAAGGCCGAGCTGTTCGCGCGGGGCGCGTTCACGGCGGTGGTCGACCTGGAGACCGGCGCCGTCGACAAGCTGAACCTCCAGTCCACCCTCGCCTACTTCAACCCGGGCTGCGGTGCCGACGAGACCGCCGTCCTGACCCAGAGCGGCGACGAGAAGCTCCCCCGTACCCGGCTGGTGCGCCTGGACGCCGCGACCGGCAGGCTCGCCACCCCGGTCGAGACGCCCGGCCAGGTGACGTCGGCCGTACCGGTGGCCGGCGGAGGCGTGGTCGCCGCACACCGCGACGGCGTGGTGAAGGTGGACCAGCACGGCAAGCGCACCCGGCTCGCCGCCGCCGACGGCTTCCCGTTCCAGCTCGCGCCGGACGCCGACGGCGGCGTGGTCTACATGGACCGGACCGGAAAGGACACCGCGCGCTTCAACCGCCTGCCGGCGGTCGACGTCCGCACACCCGGTGCGCGGGGCACGCGGCCCAACGTGCTGGCCGAAGGCCCGCTGACCGGCGTCGACCTCGCCAGGGGCGCGGGCGGCAAGGTATACCTCACCGGCAAGCTCGACAAGCTCGCGGCGAAGCTGCCGGCCTCCGTCGAGCCGCTGCGGGGCGTCCCGGCGGACGCCCGGGTCTCCACGCGGGGCAAGGCGGTGCTGACCAGGACCGTCTTCGCCGACGGCAAGGATCCGCGGGTGAACACCGCCACGACGGCGCGCCCGGCCGCCATCGACATGACGGTGCGTGACACGCGCCGGCAGGTGTCCTTCACCGTCGATCCGGCGAACAGGAACGGCGCCAAGGCGGCGGAAGGACTCGCCGCCTCCCCCGCCCTGGGCACGCCGGCCGCGCCGGCCCCGAAGCGGTCGCGGAAGGCGGCGGCCCGTTCCTCCGCGGTCGCCGAGGGACCGGACCAGCGGTACTGCGCGGTCCCGCGCAACGACCCCGCCAACCAGGCCATGCAGCCCAAGCCACGGCAGGTGGAATGGGCCGTCGACCAGGCGGTCATGGGCACCCTGGACCAGAACATCAGCCGCCCGGCCAACTGGAAGAACCTGGGGATGCCGGCGTACTCGCCGCAGAAGCTTTTCCCGAAGGTCGAGCTGGACGGTGGCGGCCATGTGCCGGCCCAGGTGATGCTGGGCATCACCGCCCAGGAGTCCAACCTGTGGCAGGCGTCCCGCGTCGTGGTCCCCGGCGCGACGGGCAACCCGCTGGTGGGCAGCTTCTACGGGCAGAAGTTCAAGCCCGGCAAGGGTGAAAGCGTCTGGGACATCCACTGGGACAAGGCCGACTGCGGATACGGCGTCACACAGGTCACCGACGGCATGCGGCTCGCCGGGAAGGAGAAGCCGGGGGAGACGGCCCTCCCGTACCAGACCCAGCGCGCCGTCGCCCTGGACTACGCCACCAACATCGCCGCGGGCCTGCGGATCGTCAGCGACAAGTGGAACCAGATACGCCGGGCGGGCATGACCGCCAACAACGGCGACCCCAAGCGGCCGGAGAGCTGGTTCTACGCGCTGTGGGCCTACAACTCCGGTTTCTATCCCGAGAGCGACAAGGGCAAGAACGCCGGCGCCTGGGGCCTGGGCTGGGCCAACAACCCGGCCAACCCCGTCTACAAGGTCAACCGCATGCCGTTCATGGCCTCCGGCGCGCGGGACGCGGCCCATCCGCAGGACTGGCCGTACCAGGAGAAGGTCCTCGGCTTCGCCGCCTACCCGCCGGACGCCCTGGAGGCACCGGGCAAGCTCGTGGCCGCCTTCCGGGCCGCCTGGTGGATGTCGGACTCCGCGCGCAACGGCCTCAAGCCCCTGGTCAGTGACTTCTGCAAGAAGGACAAGAACGACTGCGACCCCGGCAGGATCGCCTCCAGCGAGGGGCAGGACGGCCCGGGCGCCTGCACGCGGGACGATTTCAAGTGCTGGTGGCACGACTCCGTCGAGTGGCACAAGCCGTGTGCCGAGATGTGCGGGAACGAACTCCTGCGTTTCGACTCCTCCTACAAGGAAGAGGCCGACGGTACCGCCTACCAGCCCGAATGCGGCACCGCGCACCTGCCCAAGGGCGCACTCGTCGTCGACGACGTCCCGGACGGCACTCCTATCGTGCGGCCCGGCTGCTATCCGATGAAGCAGAACGGCTCCTTCGACCTCGACTTCGCGTCCGACTCCGCGAAAGTCGACTTCCAGCAGATCGGAGGAGGGTACGGCGGTCACTTCTGGTTCGCCCACACCCGGAAGGCCGGCGATGAAGGCGGCCGGATGAAGGTCACCGGCACCTGGAAGTTCGACGACTCGCTCAACCAGTGGGGCCGTGTGCTGGTGCACACCCCGGACCACGGTGCGCACACCCGGCAGGCGCGTTACGACATCTACACCGGCAAGGCGAAGAAGTCCCGGGTGATGCCGCAGCGTACACAGAAGAACGCCTGGGTGTCCCTCGGCGTCTTCGAATTCGTGGGCACCCCCAGGATTTCCCTCGACTCGGAAACCCTGGACGGCGCGGGCGAGGAGGACATCGCCTTCGACGCCGTGGCCATCGAGCCGCTGCCGGGCAAGCCACGGAATGTGGTCGTCGCCCTCGGCGACTCGTACTCCTCGGGTGAGGGAGCGTCGGTCTCCGGCGGCGGTGACTACTACCCGGAAACCGATGTCGACGGCAAAAAGGGCAGCCCCTGGCGCGACGCCTGTCACCGCTCGCGGTACGCGTGGTCCCGTCAGGCGTCCTTCGCCGACTCCGGGAAGTCCATCGGCGAGCGCGCCGACGAACTGGACCAGAGCATGGACTACCACCTGCTCGCGTGTTCGGGTGCCAAGACCTCGAACGTCCTTCCCGGTGGGAAGCCGCAGTACGGCGAACTCCCGCAACTGGACCAGGGATACCTCGACGACAGCACCACGCTGGTGACCATGTCCATCGGCGGCAACGACGCCGACTTCAGCAAGGTCTTCAAGACCTGTCTGATCGGGACCCCGGTCAACTGCGCGGACAACACCCGGTCTGACGGGAAGACCAACCGGGCCGCGGAAAGGGAGCTGATTCACGACACGGTCCGACCGGCCATCGCCACCACCCTGAAGAAGATCCACGAACTGGCGCCCAATGCCCGGATCGTCCTCATGGGGTATCCGCCGCTCATCAGCGGGGACTCCAAGTGTCTGCACTGGACCCCGCCGACGGGTCCCCTGGGCGGTGAGTTCGACATCAACGCCGACGAGGCGAAGTGGCTCAACGAGGTGGCCGTCGACCTCGCCGAGCAGATGGACGGCGCCGCCAAGGACGCCTTCCAGCAGTCGGGTGCTCCGGTTTACTTCTCCAACCCCGCGAAGTTCTTCCAGGGGAAGGGGATCTGCGGTAATCCGGAAACGATCCACGGCATCGTGACGGACAAGACCCCCGGTGACGACCCCGATCTCACGGACCAGCCGGTGTCGGCCCAGTCCTTCCACCCGAAGATCGCGGGAGCCAGGCTCTACGCGTACTCCCTTGAGGAGACCCTCCGGGCGGTGGGGCTGTAGCTCCCCGGGCCGCCCCCGGAAACGCGACGCGACGGCGGCAGGCCGTGCCCGTGTGGGGCGGCCTGCCGCCGTCGCGGTTCCGACGGGTTCGGGCGCCCTGGGCGCGTCCGAACTGTGCCCTTCGCCGCTCACGCGCCGGGGAACCCCGCCGGGGGCCGCCACTCGTGTTCCAGGACCGCGTGGACGACGGAGTCGCGCCACGCGCCGTCCACGAAGAACTGCTCCCGGATCAGGCCCTCCTCCGCCAGCCCCGCCTTCACCAGCGTCCTTCCGGACGCGGTGTTGGACGGGGAGCGGGTGGCCCAGATCCGGTGCAGGCCCAAGTGCCGGAAGCCGAGCGCGCAGAGCAGGTGAACCGTTTCGGTGCCCAGACCGGCGCCCCAGGTGTCCGGGTGGAGCATGAAGCCGATGGTGGCGGCCTTCTCGGAGAACGGGTCCAGGTCGAGGTCGGCCCGTCCGATCAGTCGCCCGTCGGCCGAACGGACCACACCGAGCATGTAGACGGCGCGCGGCACCACGCTCGCGTGAACCGCCGCGCGGGAGACGGATCCCGCGACCTCGTCCCGCGTCTGCGCCCGGCCCCTCATGTGACGTGCGACGTCGGCGTGGCCCTGGACGGCGTGCAGCGCGTCCAGGTCGGGACGACGGATTTCACGGAGGCGGAGCCGGGAGCCGGTGACGGTGATCGGGTACATGGGGGAAAGGTAGCGGCGGCGGGCCGCCACCCGGCGCAAGGCCGACGGGCCCCGAGGCCTCAGGGCCGAAGGGGGTGGGCCGGCCCCCTGTCAGGCCGGCCCCCCCGCGTCCGGAAGCGTGTCAGCCGCGCGTGCCGCCGCCCAGCGAGCTCAGGTCGTGGGCGTAGATCCCCACCGCGTGGGCGATGACGTCGATGTTGGTGTCGAACGCCTTGAGGTCGAGGTTGGACAGGTTGTCGCCCTTGGCGTGGTAGTTGGGGTCGTACGGAGCGCCGGCCTTGCCGCCGAACTTGGCCGCCTGCTCGGCGGTCTTGATGCCCTCGGCGCCGGTGAACGTACCGCCGGCCGGGATGCCGGTGGCGATGAACGGGCCGTAGTCCGAGCGCCCGTCGAAGTCGGTGCCCTCGTGCGGCTTGCCCTTGCGGTCGAGGTAGCCGTTGATCAGCTTCTCGATCTCCGCCGAGCCCTTGGGGCCGGCGCCGGAGCCCTTGTGGTCGGAGTCGTCGCCGTCGTAGACGAGCTGCGCCGGGTTGGGCGAGGCGATCATGTCGAAGTTGAGGTAGAGGGCGATCTTCTTGCGGTCGGCCTCGGAGAGCTGGGCCACGTAGTGCTCGGAGCCCAGCAGACCCAGCTCCTCACCCGACCACCAGGCGAAGCGGACCTTGTTGGTGGGCTGCTGGCCGCCGTGGCGGGTGCGGTCGGCGAGCTTGAGGGCGACCTCCAGCAGGCCGGCCGAGCCGGAGCCGTTGTCGTTGATGCCCGGACCCTCCGGAACGGAGTCGAGGTGGCTGCCGAGGGCGACGACGTGCCGCGGATCGCCGCCGCGAGTCTCGGCGATCACGTTGGGGGTGCGGTGCTTGATGTGCTCCTGCCGGATGTTCAGGTCGACCTTGACCTCCCCCTTGGCCACCGCCGCGGCCAGCGCCTCGCCGTCGGCCAGCGAGATGCCCGCGGTGGGCACCTTCCCCTCGGACGGGCTGCCGAACGACGGCTTCGCCACGCCGGTCGCCGCGTTGTTGTAGATGATCGTGCCGACGGCGCCCGCCTGCGCGGCGGCTTTCTGCTTCTCGGCGAACGTGCAGCCGCCGCGCTTGACCAGGGCGATCCGGCCGGTGAACGCCCCCGAGGCGTAGTCGTCGGGCGTGCAGCCGGGGGTGGCGTCCACCCGGGCGGCCGCCAGCGCCGCGCGCAGACCCGACTCCGGCGTCGACGGCGAGAACCTCGCCGCGGACACCTTCACCTCGCGCGCGTCCGGGGAGACGACCGACAGCTTCTCGGTGAGCGTCTTCGCCTCCCAGACGTCGAACCACTGGTACGAGACGCGGTAACCGGCCTGCCGCAGCAGCCGGTGGACGTACGCCGCCGACGCCTCGTGCCCGGGCGTGCCCGCGGCCCGGTTCCCGCCGTTGGCGTCCGCGATGCGCTGCAGCGCGCGGAGGTGGCGGTACGCGCCCTTCGCCGACGCGTCCCGCTCCAGCTGTCTCGCGAGCCGTTCGGCCTTGCGGTGCTGCCGGGCCGGCCCGTCGGCGGGCCGGGCGTCGGCCGGGGCGGCGGAGAGCAGCACGGGGGCCGCGACGGCGGTGGATATGAGGGCGGCCAGTGCTTTGCCGCGACGGTTGCGGAGGGGGAGACGCACGGGGGTGAGGTCCTTTCTCAGGGCGGTACGGCACGTTGTCCGGACGGTGGAACCGCTGGTACTGGTACGGACCTTAAGGACATCCGCGTGGCGCGCGGGAGGTCTCGCCGGCTTCCGACACAAGATCGCCACATGCCGGTCATGAGGGCCGGCGCCGACCGCCGGACTCTGCCGTACGGGGTGTCCGCAGGGGCCTGTGCCGCGTGCGTGGCGCCCCGATTCCGGCGGGCCGTGCCTTACCGCCGGTACCAGTCGTCTTCGTCGGTGCCGAGCGAGCGGCTGAGGTAGTCCCGCAGGCCGTTGGCGACCCACCTGCGGCTGTCGTTCTCGTGCTCCCAGACGAACACGTCGGGCCGTTCGGGCGTCCGCACGAAGGCGAACTGGTCGCCGCCCCCGTTGTCCCCGAAGAACAGGAGGGCGTCGAACGGCATGTACAGCCGGGCGAGGGACGCGTCGGACCGGAAGAACAGGTTCTGCTCGACGATCCGTTCCAGGGGCCAGACGGTGTCGACGAGGTGGTGTCCGGTCACCCCGTCGCATTCGAGGAGCAGGTGCCTGAGTTCCCCGGGCAGTGCCTGCCCGAGCCGGCGCTCGGCTGCGACGATCTCGGCTTCCCGCGCCGGTTCTCCGAAGCCCGCCTCGCGACAGCTTTCCCTGACCGTTCGTTTCCACATGATCGAGAGCCTAGTCGGCCCGGGAAATCCGGCCCCGGGGCGTCGTGGCGGCGGTGCCGCCGCGCACCGCGGTGTGCTCACCGCGTCACGGACGGCACCGCCGCCTCGCCGGCCGGCGGCCTCAGGTCGCCTGGGCCTGGTCGTACAGCGCCTTGGCCACGTCGCCGAAGTACGGGCCGAACATCGTGTTCGCCAGGAACGTGTAGCCGAAGCTGTTCACCGACGCCTGCAGCCCGGTGCCGGTGGCCTCGTCGAACGAGGTGAACCAGGGGCCGCCGCTGGAGCCGCCGGTCATATTGCAGGCGAGGCCGTGGTCCTTGGTGAGGAGGAAGTCCTTCGTGGTGTTCCCGCTGCAATAGACGAGCTTCGTCCCGTCGTACGGCGAGGCGGCCGGGAAGCCGAAGGAGTACATGCGCTTGTTGTAGCCGCCGTTGAAGTCCAGCCCCTGGCCGCCGACGACGTCCGTGAGGCGTTTGCCGTCGAGCGGGCCGACGACGGCGGCGCCGATGTCGTTGTTCATGTCCTCGCTCGCCGTCCACTGCGGGGTGGAGAGCGTCTTCGTCGCCGCCCAGGTGCCGTAGGGGGTCTGGCCGTCGTGATAGCCGGGGACGAACGTCCAGTTGGTGTGCCAGTTGCCCTGGTACTTCACGCAGTGCCCGGCGGTGATGACGGTGCTCTTGTTGCCGCTGGTGACCGCGTCGCCGGAGCAGGACGCCGTCCGGCCCTGCATGGTGAAGAACACCCGGCCGGACGTCTTGACCACCGCGCCGCCGCCCGTCCAGGGGCCGCCGGCCTGCGGGAAGGAGCGGACGGCGGCCGTGGCGCGGGGCGAGGCGACCGGGGTGGGGGCGACGGTGGTGTGCCGGCCGCCGCCCGGCGCGGTGACGGACGGCCGTGCGGCGTGGCCGGCCGCGCGGTCGGCGGTGATGTCGAGCGGAGTGGCCGACCTCATCCGTTCGGGCGTCCAGAAGGCGGCGACCCGCTGCCGGGCCTCCGCCGAGGCGGCCAGGGTGTGCTCGGTGTCCGGCGGGGGCGCGGCCCCTGCGGCGCCGGCCCCCAGGCCGGGTACGGCCAGGGAACAGGCGGCCAGCAGCGCGCCGGTGGCGATGGCGGTCGTGCGGGGGTGTCGTCTCACGCGTACTCCCTCTGCCGTGGCCGGCGCGCGACGCGCGCGGGCCGTGTGGGGGCCGGGCCGGGGATGTCGGGCCCGGGCAGACGAGCGGTGCGGTGCGACGTGCGGATGGTGCGGGCGGTGCGCGGGTGTTCCGGTTTCGCGGCGCGTGGTGCGGTGCGCGCGGTGCCCGGTCCGCGTCGTGCGGTGGGGTGCGTGTCGGAAAGCGTGCCACGGGCTCGCTCGGATTGACAGGGGCGCGTCAAGTCAACGTCCTGACGTTCCCGCCGGCGCCCGTGGCGGCGCCTTCCCGTGCCCTCTAGCCCAAGTCGAACGCGTTGGGCAGCCCCAGCCGCAGCCGTACCTCGTCCCGCCGCTTCACGGGCTCCAACTCCGGCGCCCGGTAGAGCGGCGTGACGGCGCAGCGCTCCGCCGCCGAGCCGTCCTCCTCCAGCAGCGCGTTGACCGCCGCCCGCGCCGACGCGTTGGCGCCCTCCATCGTCGCCAGGTCGATGTCCGTGGCCACGTAGTCCCCGGCGAGGAAGAGGTTGGGGATCGCCGTCCGGGCCTCCGGGCGGTTGCCCCAGGTGCCTACGGGGTGGATGAGGAGCTGCTCGTCGTTGGTGGCCTCCGGTCCGCCGAGGCGGACCGCGGGGTCCAGGAACCAGGAGTGCAGCACCGAGTCTCTGAGCACCGTCCGCCCGGTGTCGTTGAGACTCGCCTTGAGCTGCGCCCACACCTCACGGGCCACCTCTTCACGGGTGCACTGCTTGGCGGTCTTGCCGTAGAGGATGCCGGGTTTGTCCCACTCGGAGACGTCGCAGGACAGGCAGTCGGCGACCGTGCCGTCCCCGTAGTCCCGCCGGACGTCCCGCCCGGGCCAGAACTGCGCCTGCGACACGGAGGTGATCGACCACGGCGAGTCGATGTGGTTGATGTGGCCGTGGATCACCGGGGTGGGCTCGGTGAGGTAGAACTGGATGCCCGTCATCCAGTCCGTCCGGAGCGCGTCGCACCGTGCCAGCCGCGGATCCGCGGCCCGTACCTCCGCGTTCCAGGTGGTACGGGCGTGCTCGACGGGCATGGCGGAGACGAAGTGGTCGGCCGCGACGGCCTGCCGTCCGCCCCGCGCGTCCGCGAGCACCGCCTCGGCGATCCGCCCGCCGGCCGGCCGCAGGTCGCGTACCTCCCAGCCGGTACGGAACTCCACCCCGAGGGACGTCAGATGGGTCACCCAGGGGGTGATCCACGCCTCGTTGGTCGGGGCGTTGAGCAGCCGGTCGGGCGGGCCGTCCGCGCCCCGGCCGAGCAGGTTGAAGAGGAATGCCTCGGCGCAGGTGGCCACCGTCTTGGCGCTCGCCACCTCGGCCTTGGTGGCGACGATGTTCCGGGTCAGGCCGATGCACAGCAGCCGCTGGTAGTCCGCCGACATGCGCGCCGCGCGCGTGAACTCCCACCACGGCGTGCGCTCCCACTCCGTACGCCGTCGCCGTTCGCAACTGGTGAACCAGACCAGCAACCGTCCCGCGAAGTAGGCGATCTCGCGGGGCGGGACGCTGGTAAAGGTCTCCAGCAGGGCCGTCAGCGCCCGCCGCAGCTCGTCCGGGGTGAGGACCGGCGGCGGGGTGCCGGGGTTGGCGAACGGAAGCCGTATGTCCTCCCGGCCGGTGCGGGCGATCAGCATCTCGCCGGGGGAGAGGAGGTTGTCGTGACAGCCGTTGCGGTTGCCGGGGAAAGGGATGCGGCGCAGGGTGTCGGGCAGGTTGTGGTAGATCCCGGGGATGAAACGGAAGCCGTGCTCACCGGGGAGGGGTCTCCGGCCGCCGCGCGCGCTGCCCGGCACGTCCATGCTGCGCGCCTTGCCGCCGAGCGTGTCCTTGCGTTCGTACACCGTCACCCGGTAGCCGCGCTCGGCCAGTTCGTGCGCGGCGGTGAGGCCGGCGACACCGCCGCCGAGCACCGCGACCGTCCGGCCGCCGGCCCGCCCGGCCGAGCCGGCCCGCGGCGCCGTCCCGCGGGCGGCGGCGTGCGCCGTTCCGCCGAGCGCGGAGGCCGCGACGGCGGCTGTGACGCCGCCGACGAACACTCTGCGGGTGCTGCCGGCGGCCGGGGCCGCTGCCGCTGTTGTCGTTGCCGCTGGGGGGTTCGTGGATTGCGGCGCGGCCGCCGCACTTGTCGACGTCGTCGAGATCGTCGAGCCCGTCACCTCTGCCTCCCGCGACGCGCGCGGCACCCCCGCCGCTTCTGCTGAGTCCGCTGATTCCGCTGAGTCCGCGTCACCCGTCACGCCTGCCGTCTCCGCTGAGATCATGGAGCTCACAACCCCCTACCGTCGGTAACACGTGTCGTGTGGCGCAGGAGCATAAGGGCGCCCCTCCCTCCCCGACCCCGGCCGGACGTCAACGGCCGCCCGTCCACGGCAGGATGGCCGGAACCCACCGTCGGGGTGATTGAAACGCCCCTGTGAGGGCCTGGACCATGGAGGGGACCGGTGACGGGCACAAGTGCCCGGGGAACCGGGCGGGAGGCAAGGTCTGTGGGACTGCGTATCCATTTCGGCAGCGACGACGTCGTCCGCACGCGGCTGGCGCAGACGCCCGACCCGATGTGGGAGGTGCTGCTGAGCCTGCACATGCTCCAGACCACCGACGGGCCGCTGGTGTTCGACCAGTGGCGCCGTGACGTCCGGGGCCGGCTGGACGCCGGGGCGCGGCGGCTGCTGGCGCTGGCCCCGCCGCGCGGCTACTCGCCGGACTTCCTCACCCCGGCGGCCGGCGCGGGCGGCCTCGACCTGGGGGTCAGCGCGCTGATGGCCACCCCGCGCGGCCGGTTCCGCGACGACCTCACGCAGTTCGCCGTCTCCCACGGGCAGACGGCGTCCTGGATGCGCGGGCTCGCCGACGGCGACCTCGACGCGGTGAAGGGGCTGGGGGAGGCCGTCCGGTCGTACTACCGGGTGGCGCTCGCGCCCCACTGGTCACGGGTGCGCGCCGAAGTCACCGCCGATCTCGCCGCGCGCGCCCGTATGACACGGACCGTGGCGGACCTGCCGTCCGGCGCGTTCGACCACTTGCTGCGGACGCTGCACCCTACCCTGGAGTGGTCCCCGCCGGTGCTGATCATGCACGGCCCGCATGTGGAGGGGGACTTGTACCTCGATGGACGGGGGCTGTTGCTGCTCCCGTCCTTCTTCTGCTGGCGGAAGCCGACCGTGCTGCGAAGCCGCGACCTGCCGCCGGTCGTGGTCTATCCGATCGAACACACCCCGTCCCAACTGACCGTCGTACGGGAGGCGCCCGGGCGCCGGCAGGGGCTGGTGGCGCTGCTGGGCCGGACGCGGGCGACGCTGCTGGAGGCCGCCGCCGAGGGCCGTACCACCACCGAACTGGCCCGTACCGCCGACATCGCCGCCGCGACCGCGAGCCACCACGTGTCCGTCCTCCGCGAGGCGGGCCTGCTGATCACCCGTCGGGTGGGCGGCGCGGCTCACCACACCCTGACCCCGCTCGGCGTCCAACTGCTCAACGGACGCCGGGTGGCGTGATCAGGTCAACCGTCTGACCAGGCGGTTTCGAACCCCCTCGAATGTGGTGGCCGGTCCGTCCGCCCTGCCGGACACTCATGAACCAGGGGGATGCGGGGGAGAGACGGGGGGCCCGACGTGACAGGACGTGAGCCGTTCGGTGCCGGAGGGGCGTGCGTGCGATGAGCGGGGCACGTTCCACCGGTCCGCGGGTGCCGACGGGGGTGAGCGCGGGAGTCGTCGTATACGACCGCGACTCGGGCACCTGCGCCGAACGGCTCGCCCCGGACACGCGGTTCCGGTCGGCGTCAGTGGTGAAGCTGCTGATCGCGCTCGACCATCTGTGGGACCGCGGCCCGGTGGACGGCCTGCCGCCGGAGGACCGCTCCCGGCTGGACGCGATGCTCGCGCGCAGCGACGACGACGCGGCCGGCCACTTCTGGGAGCGGAACGGGGGATCCGGCGTGATCACGCGCATGGTCTCCCGTCTCGGGCTCACGCACACCGCCGGACCGCCGGCCGGATTCCCGGGCTACTGGGGATATTCGGCCATCACGGCGGCCGACACCGTCCGCGTCTACCGCTACCTGCTGGACGCGGCGCCGCCGCCCGTCCGCACGGCCATGCTGGGGCCGTTGCGGCGGGCGACCCGGCTCGGCGCCGACGGATTCGACCAGTCCTTCGGCATACCGTCCGCCTTCCCCCGCCCCTGGGCGGTGAAGCAGGGCTGGTCCGGCTACCCGCGGGCCGCCCCGGGACGAGGCGAGGTCGAGGGGGTGGATCTCGGCCGTCCCGCCCTGCACACGACAGGGGTGGTGGGACCGGACGACCGCTGGATCGTCGCCGTCCTGACCCTCCACCCGACCGGCACGCCGTACGCGGCGGCGGGCGAGGCGGTGACGGGGATCGCGCGGTCGCTGGCGGTGGGCTGAGGCGCCCCCGCGGCCTGCGCTCCCCGGACATGGCGCCCGGCCCACCACCGCGCACAGCCACCCCGGTCGGCCCCCGCGGGGCGGCGGCCGACCGGGGGCCAGCCCCAGCTCAGCGCCGGTCGTCGCGACCGTCAGAGGCTACGACGAATCCCCTGACCGGGCGCCCGCCGTCGCGCTCGCGGGGAACGAGCCGGGCCTCCCTCATCGCTTCGACAAGCTCGGCGTACCGGGGAGCGGTCCACTCCATGGGCGGAGCCCTTCCGGCTTCGCGCCGAGATCGCGGTAGGCGCGGGTGTGGGGGATCAGCGCGTGCCGGCCCTCGTCGACGACCCCGGACGGTACGACGGACCGTTCGGGGAACCGCGCCGCCGTGGCGATGAACTGCAGGGCCTCGTCCTCGATGCGGCCGCATGTCCTGTGCGAGACATCCGGGTTGTTGTCCGCGACAGTGGCGCGGCACGTCACGCGTAGCGCGCGATGAGCGCGGCCGAGTCCTCGTCATCGAGTGCGACGCCGAACTCCTCGTCCGGCAGTACGCACAGCTCCTCCGCCGCTACCTGGCGCTTGTCCGTCGTGAGGTCCGGCAGAAGCGTGATGAGGTCCGTGTTGTGCAGAACGTGCCGCTGGTCGGCCGCGGGCTTTTGCGAGCCGGACAGGCCGGCCCACGGTACGCCGACGGCCGAGCCCGTACCGACGCATGCCGGTCTCGTCGAGGCCTGGTGTGTGGGAACGCCGGCGCGGCGAACGGGCACTGTTCGACAGTGAAGGGTGCGCGCGCACGCTGACCGCAGACGCCAAGGTGGGGACGGGCCGAACGGCGCGCCCCGGGCCGCGTTGAGCCGCTCACACCCGGCCAGCCCGCCGTTCCGTGACGAGGAGCCAGACGAGGTACGCGCCGCCCAGGACGCCCGTCACCGCGCCCACCGGCAGGCGGTCGGTGCCGAAGGTGCGTTGGGAGAGCCAGTCGGCGCCGATCAGCAGGGTGGCTCCCATGCAGGTGGCGGGGGCGAGTTGGGGGCCGGGGGAGCGGGTGAGGCGGCGGGCCAGTTGCGGGGCGGAGAGGGCGACGAAGCCGACCGGGCCGGCGGCCGCGGTGGCGGCGGCGGTGAGGAGGGTCGCGGCGGCCATGAGGGACAGGCGGGTGCGTTCCACGGGCACCCCGAGCGCGTGCGCCGCGTCGTCGCCGAGCTCCATCGTCGAGAGCCGGCGCGCGGACACGGCGACCACGGGCAGCAGGACCGCGCAGGCCGCCGCGAGCGGGCCCACGTCGTCCCAGCTCCGTCCGTCGAGGGAGCCGGTCAGCCACATGACGGCGCGCTGGGCGTCGCTGAACTCCGCCTCCGTGAGCAGGTATCCGTTGACGGCGGTGAGTACCGCGGCCGTGCCGATGCCGACCAGGACGAGCCGGTAGCCGTGGACGCCGCGGCGCCAGGCGAGCGCGTACACCAGCAGGCCGGTGAGCAGGCCGCCGGCCACGGCGCCGGCGGCGACGGCGGTGCTGTCGCCGTGCAGGACGACGATGACACAGAGCGCGCCGGTGGCCGAGCCTTGGCCGAAGCCGACGACGTCCGGGCTGCCGAGCGGGTTGCGGGTGATGCTCTGGAAGACCGCGCCGGCCAGGCCGAGGGCCGCGCCGACGAGGAGGGCGGCGAGGCCGCGCGGGAGGCGGAGTTCGTTGACGATGGCCTCGTCGGCCGGGCTGCCGCCGCCCGCGAGGGTGCGGGCGACGTCCGCGATGGACAGCGGGTAGTCGCCGCTGCCGAGCAGGGCCAGGGCGGCGAGCAGGGCCAGGGCGGTCAGTGCCGCGCAGACGAGCAGGGAGCGGGGGTCGAAGCGGATGGACAGGCCGCCGGGGCGGAGGACCCGGCCTCGGACGGGGACGCGGGGGCCCCGCGCGCCCTGGGACGTAGGGGAGTTCACAGTTGGGCCACCTTCCCGCGCCGGACCAGGTGGAGGAAGACGGCGCCGCCCGCCAGGGCCGTGACGATGCCGGCCTGGAGTTCGGCGGGCCGTACGACGACGCGGCCGGCGATGTCCGCGCCGAGCAGCAGCACGGCGGCGAGCACCGCCGACTGGGGGAGGAGCCGGCGCAGGTCGGGGCCGGTGAAGGCGCGGGCGATGTGCGGCACCATCAGCCCGACGAAGGCGATCGGGCCGCATGCGGCGGTGGCGCCCCCGCAGAGGAGGGTGATGGCCAGGAAGGCGCCGGCGCGGGTGCGGGTGAGGTTCGTGCCCAGGGCGCGGGCGGCGTCGTCGCCGAGGGCGACGGAGTTCAGCGGGCGGGCGAGGGCCAGGGCGAGGACCATGCCGGCGAGCAGGAAGGGGGCGACCCGCAGGACGATGCCGGAGGTGGCGGAGGCGAGGGATCCGACGGTCCAGAAGCGCAGCCGGTCCAGCGCCGCGGAGTCCATCAGCTGCACCGAGTTGATGTATCCGTGCAGTGCGGCCGAGACGGCCGTACCGCCCAGCGCGAGCCGTACCGGGGTGGCCGAGCGGCTGCCGCCCACGAGGTAGACGAGGACCGCGCAGACTCCGGCGCCCAGGAAGGCGAACCACACGTAGCTGGCCGGCGAGGCGACACCGAGGAAGCTGATCGCCGTGACGACCGCCGCCGAGGCGCCGGCGTTGATGCCGAGCAGCCCCGGGTCGGCCAGCGGATTGCGGGTCAGGCCTTGCATGACCGCCCCGGCGAGGCCGAGCGAGGCGCCGGCCAGCAGGCCCAGCAGGGTGCGGGGGAGCCGGACGCGGCGGACGACGATGTCGTCCGTGGTGCCGGAGAAGTCGAACAGGCCGTGCCAGACGTGGTCGGGCGGCACCGCCCGGGCACCGACCACCAGGCTGAGGGCGACGAGCAGCAGCAGGAGCGCGCAGGACGTCAGCAGCAGGATGCGGTGCGGGAGTTGGCGTCGTCTCGGGGTCGGGGGAGGGGGTGCCGCCGTGCCGGGCACCGGCCTGTTCAACAGCATTCAGATAGGTTAGCCTAACCTCACCTGTTATAGCTATACATGTAAAGCGGCGTCGCGATCCCGCGGGCATTCCGTCTTCCGGCCTGCCGTGCGTGTGCGGCATGCCGGAGGCGGGGCGTGTGACACGTCGGCCCGTGCACCGCGCGGCACGTAACGCGTCATCAGCGACCGTGACCCCGTCATCAGTGACCCGTATTCCGTGAACCGTGTTGAGAGCGAGGCGCCTTGACTGCCCCCGATCGCGCACCCATCGAGCTGACGAACCGTCAGAAAGTCCCGTGGCGCCCCCCTGCTCCGTCCCGCCGCGGCCTGCTCGCCGCCGGCGGGGCATGGACCGTCGGCGCGCTGCTGACGGCCTGCGGCGGCGGCTCCGACGGCTCCGACAAGGGCTCGGGCGGCGACGGCTCCGGAGGCGGCTGGAGCTTCCGCGACGACCGTGGCGAGACGGCGAAGGCGGGCTCCACCCCCAAGCGGATCGTCGCGTACGTCGCCTCCGCCGCCGCCCTGCACGACTACGGCGTCGACTGCGTCGCCGTCTACGGCCCGGCCAGGCTGAAAGGCGGCAAGCCCGCCCCGCAGGCCGGGAACCTGGACGTGGACCGGCTCACCTCCGTGGGCGACATCGGCCAGTTCTCCATCGAGAAGTACGCGGCGCTGCGGCCCCAACTCCTCGTCTCCAACGTCAATGTGGGGCAGCACCTGTGGCAGGTGCCCGAGCAGAGCGAGAAGAAGATCCTCGGCTTCGCGCCCAGCGTCGGCATCCGCACCTCCGACGTCACGCTGGTACGGGCCGTCGAGCGGTACGCCGAACTCGCCGCGTCCCTGGGCGCGGACCTCCGGGCCAAGGCCGTCGTCGACGCCAAGGCCCGGTTCGAGCGGGCCGCGGACCGGCTGCGCCGCGCGGCCAAGGCCAACGGCGGGCTGCGGGTGCTCGCCGTCGCCGCCCAGCCCGACGCGCTCTCCGCCGCCGTCCCCGGCAAACTGCCCGACCTGCGCTACTACCGGGAGCTCGGCGTCCGGCTGATCGTCCCCGAGCGCCCCGGGCCGCCCGGCTACTGGGAGAAACACAGTTGGGAGAACGCGGACACGTACCGCCCCGACATCCTCTTCTACGACCAGCGGTCCATCAACATGCCGCTGGACGAGGCCGTGCGGTCCAAGCCCACCTGGAACGACCTGCCGGCGGTCAAGGCCGGGCAGGTCGTCCCCTGGAACAACGAGGCGCAGTTCAGCTACGCGGGCTACGCCCCGCTCATGGAACGGCTCGCCGAGGCGCTGGAGAAGGGGAAGCGGGTCGGGTGATGCCGGAGGAGGGCGTTCGGGAGGAGGCCGTTCGGGACGAGGGCGTCCGGGAGGAGGGCCTTCGGGAAGGGGGCGTGCGGGAAGGGGGCGTCCGGGAGGAGGCGGCCCTCCCCGTGCCGCGGTCCGCCCGGCGCCCCGCGCCGTCAGTCGCCCAGCACCCCGTCGAGGATGTGCCGGATCCCCTGCTCGTAGGTGTACCGGTCCTCCAGCTCCCGCGAGTCCTCGGCGTACGAGGTGACGTGCGGGTACCGGGCCGCGGTGTCCTGGGCGGCGGTGGTCTCGGGGTAGTGGCGGCCCGACGCGTCGTCCGGCTCGGGGCGGAGGCGCGGCGGGGTGGCGAGGGCGCGGCCCGCCGTGTAGTACCAGAGGGTCTGGTGCGCCCAGAACGCCTCCTCGCGGTCCAGCCCGTAGGTGGTGAGGGCGCCGAGGATCTCCTCGGTCATCCAGACCGCCGACATGCCGACGAGCTCGCCGCGGGCCAGGATCGGCACCACCCACGGATGCTCGGCGAACGCCTGGTGCATCAACCCGCAGACGACCACGACCCGTTCCCTCGGATCGTCGGGCAGCGGGGGCCGGGGGAGGGTGTGGGCGACGTGCTCCAGGACGAGCGAGAGGAGCTCGTCCTTGTCCCGCACGTGGTGGTAGACGGCCATGGCGGTGCTGCCCAGCGTCGCCGCCAGCCGGCGCATCGTCAGGTGCTCGGCTCCCTCCTTGAGGATGATCTCGTAGGCCGCCGCCACGATGTGCTCGCGGGAGAGCCGGGGCGGACGGCCCCGCCTGCCGTTGGAAGTGCTGTTGCCGGCCAGTGTTCTGCCCTTTCTCCGTACTCGCTCGCGCCCGTGGGAGCCCCGGTCGCCGCGAGACCTTGAGCCTAACCTTTTTATACGCGTAAGATAACGGCCGCCCGACGAAGTCCTACGAAGTCCCGCGAGGTTCGCCGAAGTTCGGCGCAGCCCGATGAAGTCCGAGGCGCGCGACGCGGCCCGACGAACGAGACCCACGGAAACGAGGTGCCGCCGATGAGGCGAGCCGAGGGAAGCACGCGGGAACGGCGCCCGCGAGCCCGGATCGAGACCTACCTGGCCCCCCTGCTGCGGGCCACCGCGCTCACCCCCCGCATGCTGCGGCTGCGGGTCGGCGGCGAGACCCTGCGCGGTTTCACCGCCGGTCGCGCCGCCGACGAGCGGATCAAGCTGTTCTTCCCCGCGCCCGGGGAGCGGGCCCCGGCCCTGCCCGAAATCGGCCCCACCGGGATGCGGTATCCCGAGGGAGCCGCCATCCCGCACGCTCGCACGTACACGGTGCGCTCCTTCGACCCGGCCACCCTGGAACTGGACGTCGACTTCGTCCTACACGGCGACGGCCGCGCCGTCGACTGGGCCCGCCGGGCCCGCCCGGGCGACATGCTCGGCATCGCCGGGCCGACGGGCGGCTGGATCCCCGCCCAGGAGGCCGACGTCCACCTCGTGGTCGGCGACGCGACCGCCCTGCCCGCCATCGCCACCATGCTGGAGCGCATACCCGCCGGCGGCCGGGCCCTCGTGATCTGCGAAGTGGCGGACGCGGACGAGGAGCACTACCTGGAGGCGCCCGCCGGGACCGAGATCCGTTGGGTCCGGAGCGATCCGGCCGGGTGGCGCGCACCGACGCCGCTGGAGCGCGCGGTCCGCGAACTGGCCTGGCCCGAGGGCGTGGTGCATGCCTGGGTCGCCGGCGAGGCGAGCACGGTCCGCGCCGTCCGGCGCCACCTGCTCAGGGAGCGCGGTCTGGACCGGAGGGCCCTCGACGCGTCCGGCTACTGGCGGCACGGCATGACGGTCGAGCAGTGGGTCGCCACCGAGGGCGACGACGTGAACGCGGAGGACGCCGACAACGCGCCGGGCGCGGCCGACACGCCGGCGGTGGTGGACGACAACGGTGCCGCCGCTCCCGGTGGCGGATCCCGGAGTGCCGCCCCGGAAACCGTCCGGACGAGGGTCTGACAGGAGCGCGACGTGCGGGACAAGACGCCGGCGGAGGCCGGGGAACGCATCCGGTACGGCTGGGTGCTGGCGGTGGTGGTGGCCGTCCAGTTCATGGTGACCCTGGACGCCTCCGTGGTGAACGTGGCCCTGGCGGCGATGCGGGAGGACCTCGGTTTCACCGAATCGGGGCTGTTGTGGGTGGTCAACGCCTACACGCTGGTCTTCGGCGGCTGCCTACTGCTCGGCGGCCGGATCGCCGACCTCTACGGGCGCCGGCTGGTGCTCTGGTGGGGGCTCGGGCTGTTCGGTCTGGCCGGCCTGGCCGGCGGGATCGCCCAGACGCCGGGCCAACTGGTCGCCGCCCGTGCCGTACAGGGGCTGGGCGCGGCCGTCCTGGCCCCCGCCGCGCTGACCATCGTCACCACCTGCTGCCCCGAGGGACCGGCACGCGGCCGGGCGCTGGGCTGGTGGAGCGCGGCGGGCTCGGCGGGCGGCGCGGCCGGGGTGCTCATCGGCGGAGTGCTCACCGAGTACCTGGACTGGCGCTGGGTGCTGCTGATCAACGTGCCGGTCGTGGTGCTCGCCGCGGCGGCCGGCCGGATGGTCCCCGACGGCCGCCCCGAGCTCCGCGGCCGGCTCGACGTGGGCGGCGCCCTGCTCGCCACCACGGGCCTGACCGCCCTGGTGTTCGGGGTGGGGCGCACCGGCGACCATCCGCTCTCCTCCCCGCTCACCCTGGGCATGCTCGGTGCCGCGGTGGTGCTGCTGGCGGGCTTCGTCCGGTACGAGTCCCGGGCCGCGCGCAACCCCCTGGTGCGGCTGGGGCTGTTCGGCAACCGGACGGTCAGCGGGGCGAACGTGACGATGCTGCTGCTGGCTGCGGGGCAGTTCGCGAGCTTCTACTTCGTCTCGCTCTACCTCCAGCGCGTCCTGGACTACAGCCCGGCCGTCGCGGGTCTGGCGTTCATCCCCTTCTGCCTCGGCTTCGTCACCAGCGCCCTGCTCGTCGGGAGACTCTCCGCCGGGACCGGCCTGCGGCTGCCCGCGGCGGCCGGCGCGCTGGTCGGCGCGCTGGGACTGTTCTGGTTCAGCCGCGTCAGCGCCGACGGCGGCTTCTTCACGGACGTCCTCGGCCCGTCGCTGGTCACCAGCCTGGGCATCGGCGCGTGCGTGGTGCCGCTGGCCTCCGCCGCGACCGCCGGCGTGCCGCCGGCCGACGCCGGAATGGCCTCCGGCATCCTCAACAGCGCCCAGCAGGTGGGAGGTTCCCTGGGCCTGGCGATCACGGTGAGCGTGGCGACGAGCCGGACGACGACGCTGACCGGCCGCGGCGACGCGCCGCTGGTCGCACTGAACGACGGCTACGGTCTGGCCCTGCTGACGGGCGCCGGACTGCTGGTGTCGGCCGCGCTGCTGACGGCCGTCCTGCCGGGCCGGGCGAGGCGGGACGCGGAGGCGGCGGCCGAACCGGATCCGCAGGCGGAGCCGGCGCGCGGCCCGGCGTCCTGAGGGTCGCTCGGGCGCGGCACGGGCGCGGGCACGGGGAGGGCAGGCGGGCGGGGCGGCGCACGGCAAGGGTGCCCGCGGCTTCCCGCCGCCGAACGGCCGTGATACGGCGGTGGGGAGAGGCAGGGGCGGGGCCAGGCGGAGGAGGCGCGGACGCCCGCACGGGCGGTCGTCGTCGGCACCCTCCCCCGCTCTCGGTCCGTCCCTAACCCACCGCCCGGCCGAGGCGCGGGCCCGGTCGGCGGTGACCCGGCCACGTCGTGACAGAGCGGGCCACGACCCGGCCACGTCGCGAAAGAGCGAGCCATGACCCGGCCACGCCGGGGAAGGGCCGGCGGCGACCCGGCCGCGCCGGGGAAAGGCCGGCGACACCCGGCCGCGCCGCGGAAGAGCCGCGACCGCGTCGTACCCTTCCGAGCCACGCCACCCCCTGGCCGCTTCCCGCCGCTCCGACGCGCCCGGCGACCGCCTGTGGTTGGCAGGCCCCCGGCGGGTGCGCATACTCGTAGAGCCCTGTCCGACGGCGCGTCCGGTGACCCGTACGGCGGCCCGTCCGTCGGCACCTTCGCTGGGGAGGGAGTCGGTTGGCGTGACGGAGGAGACGCTCCTCGTCCTGGGCTGTACCGCCCTGACGCCCTGGGGCCGTGACCAGCTACGGCGGTTGTGCGAGCAGGCCCGGCGCCGCGGGCTCGCCCTCGCCGGCGCCGACACTGCGGACAACCTGCGGACGGCGACGCCGGACGAGCTCGCCCGCTACGACACCGTGCTGCCGCTCGACGTCCACGACGCCGACGCCTGCCGCGCCTGGGCCGCCGGCCGACGCGCCCTCCACCCTGCCGCCGTGGCCACCATCCGCGAACTGTCCGTCCTCCCCGCCGCGGTGATCGCCCGCGAGCTGGGCATCGCGGGCAACGATCCGGAGGTGGTGCGCCGGGTGCGGAACAAGGACCTGTGCCGGGAGCGGCTGCGCGACGCCGGCTTTCCGCAGCCCCGCACCGCGCTCTGCGCGGACCTCGCCGACGCCGAGCGGTTCCTGCGCGAGAACGGGCCGGGCCCGTGGGTCGTCAAGCCGCGCGACGGGCTGGCCGGCATCGGCGTCTCCCGTGTCGACCGGGCGGAACAACTGCCGGAAGCGCTAGGGAAGTTCGGTTCGCCTCCGGCCGCGATGGGGGCGCTGCCCGCCTCCCCCGGGTTCCTCGTGGAGACCTTCGTGGCGGGCGCCGAGTACTCCGCCGAGGGCGTCCTCGTCGGCGGCGTCCCCCACGTCCTCGCCCTCACCCGCAAGGGCACCGGCGAGGGGTTCGTGGAGACCAGCCAGCGGGTGCCGTCGGGGCTGGACGAGGCGACGGCCGGGGAGGCGGCCGGCGCGGTCGCCCGCGCCCTCACGGCCGTCGGCGTCACCCGCGGCGTCTTCCACGTCGAGTTCTGGGTGACCCCCGACGGCGTCGTCCTCGGCGAACTGCACGACCGCGGCGGCGGCGACTACATCCACGCGCTCGTCGAACACACCCGGCCGGGGCTGGAGTTGTACGGAACCCTCCTCGACGACCTGCTCGGCCGCGCCCCGGCCCCCGTACCCGCCGCGTCGGGCGCGGCCCGCGCCGAGTTCCCCCTCGCCCCGCCCGGCCGGCTGCGCGCCGTCCACGGCTGGGACGAGGTCCGCCGGCACCCGGCCGTGCTCGCGGCCCACCTTCGGGTCGCGCCCGGCGACGTCATCGGACCCGCCCGCGACTCGTACTCCCGGCCGGCGGTCCTCGTCGCCGGCGCCCCGGACGCGGACGCCGTCGACGCCCTGGTGGCCGGACTGACGGCACGGATCGCCTTCGACACCGAACCGGGCACCACCGCCGTGTGACGAACCGACGGACCCGACGGATCCGACGGACTGGCGGACCGATGGACCGGCGGCCCGCAGACAGCCCTGTGAGAGGCAGCGATGGACCCTCTGCTCAGCAACCTGCTCTACGACCGCCCCGAGCTCTACGAGGAGGTGTATCCGGGGACGGAGAAGGACATCCCCCGGATGTGCGCGAGGCTGTTCGACGAGCACGCCCCGGACGGGATCCGGACGCTGCTCGATGCCGGCTGCGGCACCGGCCGGCACGTCGAGCACTTCACCGGGGCCGGAGTGGACTGCGTCGGGTTCGACTGCCAGGAGGGCATGCTCGCCTTCGCCCGCGCCCGGCGTCCCGGCCCGGACTACCGCCTCGGCGACATGCGGACCCTGCGGCTGGGCCGGACCTTCGACGCCGTCACCTGCTTCGGCTGGGCGCTGTCCAACCTGCACGCCAACGACGACGTGTCCCGCGCGGTGGAGACCTTCGCCGCCCACTCCCGGCCGGGCACCCTGCTCTTCGTCCACGTGCCCAACCCGCTCGCCGACCCCGACGACGCGGCGTTCCGGCGCCACTTCACCCTCGCCGCCCCCGCCTTCACCGCCACCGCCGAGGCCACGTACACCCTCGACCGGCGTCGCCAGCTGCTCACCCGCAGGCGGCTGTGGCGGGTGGCCGGGCGGGAGCCGGTGACGGACCACGTCCGGTTCCGGCTGCTGTACCCGATGGAGCTGGAGCACCACCTGACGGAGCACGGCTTCCGGGTGCTCGGCATGTACGACGACACCGACGCCTCCGATGGCGACCTGTCCGGGCCCGCCCTGTTCGTCCTCGCCCGTTTCAGGGGCGCCTGACGTCCGGCCCGCCGGGGCTACTCCTGTTCGCCGAACGCGGCGAGCAGGGCGCGGATGGGGTCGCGGTCGTCCCCGTCCGCCGCGGTCTCCTCCGCGGCGGCGACCTCGGCGCTGCGGGGGAACAGGGCCCGCTCGTACACGGCGAGCGCGGCCTCGACGTCACCGGGGTGCGCGGCGAGGGCCTCGCCGAGCTCGGCCGCGTCGAGCATGGCCAGGTTGGCGCCCTCGCCGTTCGGGGCGGCGAGGTGGGCGGCGTCGCCGAGCAGGGTCACCCCCGGCACCCGCTCCCACCGGTGCGCGGCCGGCAGCGCGTAGAGGGGACGCAGGACCGGCGCGACGTCGGTGTCGGTGATCAGCGCGACCAGCTCCGGCGCCCAGCCCTCGAACTCCCGGGCGATCCGCGCGGTTGCCGCGGCGGCGTCGGTGAAGTCGATGGCGTCGAACCAGTCCCGCGGCCTGTGCAGCCCTGCGTAGACGTGCAGGGTGTCGCCCTTCTCGCGGTGTGCGAAGAGCTCCCGGTCCTTCGAGGGGACGATCAGCGACCCGCCGCCGACCGTCTTCGCGGCGACCGGGTGCCGGGTGTCGGCGTCGAACAGGTAGGTCTCGACGACCGACCGGCCGACGTACTCGGGCACGGCGCCGCTGACCAGCGGCCGGACCCGCGACCAGGCGCCGTCCGCGCCGACCAGCAGCCCGGTCGTGACGCGCCCGCCGCCGGCGAACGTCACCTCGTGCCGGCCGTCGCCCAGGGCGCGGGCGCCGGTGACCTTGTGCCCCCACCGGACGGTGCCGGCCGGCAGCGAGTCGAGCAGCATCCGCCGCAGCTCGCCGCGCTGCACCTCGGGACGCCCGCCCGTGCCGTCGTCGGCCTTGTCGAACAGGACGTTGCCCCGCGGGTCGAGGAACCGCAACGCCTCCCGGCCCTCCAGGACGATCTCGCGGAACTCGTCCATCAGGCCGGCAGCCTGGAGGGCGAGCTGTCCGTTGTAGTCGTGGATGTCGAGCATCCCGCCCTGCGAGCGCGCCTCCGGGGAGGTCTCCGCCTCGTAGACCGCGGCCGGTATGCCGTGCAGGTGCAGAACGCGGGCGAGCGTGAGGCCGCCGAGCCCGGCGCCGATGATCGTGACGTCGGTGGTCATGGGGAGACTCCTTCTCTGAGCGCGGACCGTCGGGTGGACGCCCGACAGGTCACGTGGCGTCGCCGTCCGGTGGGTCCGGATGACGTACGGCCGGTGGCCGGCGGTGGGGTTCCCGCTTGCCGGCCACAACCAATGTCCCGTCGCCCGTCGACAGACCACCGACAGATCACCGACAACCCGCCGGGATCACCGACAATCGCCTGATACCGGTGCCCCGCCGTGGACGGCGGAACGGTGCCGTCCGGCCGGCGGCTCCCCGCCCGCCCCCACGGGAGTGCCGCCCGCCCCGACTGCCGCGGCCGGTTCGGGGCAACCGCTGTCGCGCACCACACGGCCTTGACGGACACGGGGAATACTGCGGTTTCAAGAGTTCCGGCAGGCGCGTTCGAGTGAATTTGGGGCGCGCGTGACGAAAGTTGTGCGCCCTTGCGCCCCCTGCGGGTCAGTGATCCCCGCCCGTGACCGTGGCACACGCCGGTATGAATTGTTGACGTGCCCCGAGCAAGACGCACAACGGGGGGAAACGGGAAGGGTGGGACGGAATCCGTGATTCGAGTTCTCCTGGTGCACGACACTTCGCTGCTGCGCACCGCCCTCATGGAACTGATCGGCAGAGAACCGGAGTTCGAGGTGCACGCGGCGCCGTGGCGGCGGGCGGTGGTCACCGCGCGCACGGTGCGGCCGAGAGTCTGTGTCGTCGACATGGACAGCCCCCACGCGACCGGCGCGGGCCTGCGGGAGCTCTCCGGCGGGTGGGGCAAGGGGGGCACGCGACCGGCCCTGCTCGCGCTGGCGAGCGCGGAACGGCCGGGGCCCCTGCGCCGGGCGTACGAGGAGCGGGCCTTGGGGTACCTGAGCAAAAACGCTTCACCCGACCGGCTGGTCGAGGGCATCAGATACGTCGCCAAGGGCGAGCGCTACATCGACGAATCCCTCGGCTTCGGCTTTCTGGAGGCCTCCGAGATCCCTCTCACCCGTCGTGAACTCACCGTGCTGTCACTCGCCGCCGAGGGCGCCGGCGTCGGGGAGATCGCCCGCAGTCTGCACCTGTCGAACGGGACCGTGCGCAACTACATGTCCGCGATCACCCGGAAGACCGGCGCGCGGAACCGGGTGGACGCCATAAGAGTCGCCCAGGGAGCCGGCTGGGTCTGACGGGCCCGCACCTGACGGGGCTGGGCCCGACCGGCCCGCGCCTGACGCCCCGTCAGAGGACTCCGGCCCGGCCTCCGCCATGAGGTCGCGATACAGCGGGGACACGCGGAGCAGTTCCGCGTGGTCCCCGCACACCGTGTGCGGCCCGTCCATGACCAGGATCCGGTCCGCGCGGAGCGCCGACGCGGCGCGGTGCGCGACCACGACCAGAGTGCCGCCCGGCCGCCGGGCGAACGCGTCCTCGGCGCGGGCCTCGGCGGCCTGGTCGAGGTGGCAGGTCGCCTCGTCCAGCAGGGCCAGGGGGGCGGGGGACAGATAGGCCCGGGCCAGCGCGATCCACTGGCGCTCGCCCGCGGAGAGCCCGGCGGGCGCCACGGGCGCCCGGAACCCGCCGATCCGCTCGGCGAGCCCCGCCATGCCGACGGCCTCCGCCGCCGCCCACAGCTCGTCCTCCGGCACCGGGTGCGGCCGCAGGTAGCCGAGGTTCTCGGCCAGCGTCCCCGAGAACACGTACGCCTCCTGCGGGATCAGCACCCGCGCCGCCCGCGCCGCCGCGTCCCGCGCGGGCATTCCCCCGACGGCTACCTCCCCCCGGCCGGGCACCAGCAGTCCGGCCGCCAGCCCGGTCAGCGTCGACTTCCCGATCCCGCTGGGCCCTACGACGGCGAGCCGGGTCCCCGGAGCGATCCGGAGGTTCAGATCGCGGACGACGGGGGCGGCGTGGGGTCCGTAGGCGAAGGTGACGTCGCGGAACTCCAGCACCCCGGCGGCGGAGGCGGCGCGGGACGGCGAGCGGGATGCGTCCGCGCCGTTCCCCGGCACACGTCCACGCGACGCGGGTGCCGCCGGCCCGACGGCCGCCGGTACGGGGTGTTCAGGCCGGTGCCGCCTCGCTCGCGCCGCCGGTTCGGCCGGTTCGCGCGCGGGGTGCGTCGGCGGTCGGCCCTCGGTGTGCCCCGGTACGGCGTCCGGCTTCGCCTGCCCGACCTGGGGCGGACGCCCCGGGTCGTGCGGCGCCCCCGGCCCGCGCGGGATGCCCGTCGGGGGCCGGTTTCCCGCGTGGTGCGGTGTGGCTCCGGCTGTCGGCTCCGGTGGTGGTGTGGCGGTTGTCGGTCCGTCGGCGTGCGGGGGGTTTCCTCGGTCCTGCCGGGTCGTCTGCGCCGCCTGCGCGCCCTGCGGCGAATGCCCCGGGTCGTGCGGTGCCGCCGGCCCGGGCGGGATGGCCATCCAGGGCCGGTTTCCGGCACGGTGCGGTGGGGCGTCGGCTGTCGGCTTCGGTGGTGGTGTGGCGGTTGTCGTTCCGTCGGCGTGCGGGGAGTGTCCTCGGTCCTGCCGGGTCGTCTGCGCCGCCTGCGCGCCCTGCGGCGGATGCCCCGGGTTCTGCGGCGCCGCCGGCCCGCGCGTGATGTCCGTCGGGGGCCGGTTTCCGGCGTGGTGCGGCGTGGCGTCGGCTGCCGGTGCCGGTGGTGGTGTGGCGGTTGTCGTTCCGTCGGCGTGCGGAGGGTGTCCTCGGTCCCGCCCGGACGGTCCCTGGGGAGTGGCCGCCGGCCGGTCGTCGGCGCCGTGCGGCGCGGCGGTTGCCGTCGGCGCGGGGCCGGTCGGCCGGGGCGCGGGTGACGGACGGTGCGCGGCGGTCGGTTCCGCCGGGCCGACGGGAACCGTCGCGTCCGTCGTGCCCATGGCGGATGCGCTCGGCGGACCGTCCGCCGAGGGACGGGCGAGGACGTCGCGGGTCGTCCACGCCGTCCGGCCGGCTGCGGCCCGGTCCGGGGTGGCCGGCGGCACGGTTCCGCCCGTGCCCGGGCCCGTACCCGGGCCGCCGGGCCGCCCGGCGGCGTCCGTCGGGCCCCCCGTCAACCGGCGTACCACCACCGCGAGCCGGGCGCCGCTCGCCCCCAGCCCGTGGACCAGCTCCTGGATTGCCGGCAGGAGGGACTGGGTCACGTACGCCAGCGCCCCGACGAAGGCGCCCGGCGTGACGCCGCGGTCCAGGAGCCAGGGGGCCAGGGTGAGCAGCAGCACGATCGGCAGGCGGCCCGCCAGGGTCAGGGCGGCGACACGGACGAGCGACCAGCGGGCCAGGGCGCGGGCGGCGTCCCGTTCGGCGTCGACGAGGGCGCCGGTCGCGGCGGCGACGCGCCGTTCGGCGCCGCCCGCCGTGATGTCGCGCAGCCCGCGCGCCACCTCGTCCAGGGAGCGGGCCAGCGCCTCGTCGGCCACGAGCACGGCCTCCTGGCGGCGCGCCAGGATCCGCAGTGTCGCCAGGAACAGCAGCAGGCCCAGCAGCAACGGCGGTACCACCGCCAGCAGGAGAGCGGGCGCCAGGGCGCACAGCCCCGCCAGCGCGCCGGCGGCCGTGAAGACGAAGGAGCGGGAGACCATCACCAGCCCCGCGAACGTATCGCGGGCGATCTCCACCTGGTGGGTGAGGCGGGAGACCGCCGCGGCGTCGCCGTCCACGAGCGCCCGGCCGACCACCCGCCGGACGAGGCCGTCACGCAGCGGCTCCACGAGGTCGGCCGTGGCGCGGTAGGTGCGCCCGGTGCCGTACGCCCCGGCGAGGACGGCGAGGGCCGCCAGGCCGAGCCAGCCGAGACCGGTGGCCGCCCGGCCGGCGAGGAACCCCTCATCCAGAGCGCGGGCCAGTGCGTAACCCAGCGCGAAAGTGTGCCCGGCCTCCAGTACCGACCAGCCGGCGAGCCGGGCCAGGGTGGCGCGCCGGGCGGCGAGGAACCGCAGCCCCTGCCGGGTGACGGACGGCGTGCGGACCGGCTCAGGCACCGAACACCGCCCGGTACTCCGGCAGCCGCCACAGCTCCGCGTGCGGCCCGGCCGCCCGTACCCGTCCCTCGTCGAGCCAGACGACCCGGTCCGCGCGGGCGGCCGTCGACGCGCGGTGGGCGACGATCAGCCGGGTGCGGGCGGCGACGTCGTGCAGCAGCGCCCGGCCGACCTCGCGCTCGGTGGGGGAGTCCAGGCTGGACGTGGCGTCGTCCAGGATGAGGACGCGCTCCGCGTGGGCGAACGCCCGTGCCAGGCCCAGGCGTTGGGCCTCGCCGCCGGAGAGAGGCGCCGCCGCGCACGGCGTCGCGTACCCCTCCGGCAGGCGGCGCACGAAGCCGTCCGCGCAGGCAGCCCGGGCCGCGGCGGTCACCGCGTCGTGCCCCGGGTCGGCCGCGCCGAAGGCGATGGTGCCGCCGATCGTGCCGCCCAGCAGGGCCGGCCGCTCGAAGGCGTAGCCGACGGAGTGCCGCAGCGCGTCGTGGCTCAGCTCCGGCAGCGGGACGCCGTCGAGCGCGACCGTCCCGGCGTCCGGGTCGGCGAGCCGGCCGGCGAGCGCGGCGAGCACCGACTTGCCCGTGCCGGACCGGCCCACGACGGCCACCGAGGTGCCGCCCGGGACGGTGAGGTCGACGTCGCGCAGGACGGTCCGGCCGCCGCGTACGGCGCCGACCCCGCGCAGTTCCAGGGTGCCGTCGCCGGGCGGCGCCGGCCGGGACCCGTAGCCGGGGGCGGGGACGGCGAGCACCTCCGTCAATCGGCGGGCGGCGGCCCGGGCCCGCACCAGTCCGCTCAACTGGCCGACCAGCATGCCGACGCCGGTGGCGAGCACCGCGTACCGGGAGGCCGCCAGGACGTCGCCCACGCTGATCCGGCCCTGGGACAGCCGCAGTCCGGCGACGGCGAGCACGGTGATCTGGAGCAGCGGCACCAGCGTGACGGCCCGGGCGGCGGCCCGCCCCTGGACCCGCCAGACCCGGTGCCCCTGCCGGGACAGGCCGCCCAACGGGCGCAGGATCCGGTCGCGTTCGCGGTCGGCCGTACCCGCGGCGGCGATGGTCCTGGCCCCGGTCAGGGCCTCGGCCAGCCGCCCGGCGATATCGCCCTGCAGCCGCTGGTAGCGGGCGGCGCAGTCGGTGGAGGCGCGGGTGAACGCCCGCAGGAGGAGGACGAGCAGCGGCGCGCCCGCCAGGAACGCGGCGGCCAGCCACGGGTCGATGACGGCCAGGGCCACGACGCCGCCCAGCGGCGCGGCCACCGACGCGACGGCGGCGGCGAGGGCGCCCGGCGCGGCGCCCGCGTCGGCGGTGTTGCCGACGAGGCGGGTGACGAGGTCACCGGGCGGGTGGCCGGCGGTGGCGCGCGGGCCGGCGGCGAGGACGTGCCGGAGCAGGCGGTGGCGGAGCCAGGCGGTGGAGCGGGCGGCGGTGGTGCCGGCCAGGAGGTCGGCGAGGGCGTCGAGGACGGCGGGGGCCGCGAGGAGCGCGGCGCACAGTGCCACCCAGCGGGTGGCGCCCGCGTCGTGGGCCAGGAGCTTGTCCACGGCGTGGCCGAGGGCGGCGGGGAGGAGGAGGGCGGCTCCGGCGGAGATGAGGGAGATGAGGGTGAGGGTGGTGGCTCGGGTCGCGCTGTGGCGGGTGGTGGCCAGGAGGAGCCGGTCGCCTGCGGCGGTGTTCGTTCGGGCCATGCGGTCACCGCCTTCGCGGTCGGGGGGAGGGTTGCCCCGGTCCCTCCCCCAGAGGGGGCACCCCCATTCGCCGATTCCTGGGGGCAAGCCCCCAGACCCCCGAAGCGCCCTTCGGGCGCTGTCCTCAATCGCCGGACGGGCTGGATCGGCCCGTCCGGCGATTGAGGACGAGCGGGGTCTGGGGCGCGGCCCCGGGAAACGGTGAAAGGGAGGGACCGGGGCGACCCACCGTGTACGGCCGGACCCGGCCGGCCCCCGCGGGCGGGGACCGGCCGGGGTCTCAGACCCGTCGGGTCACAGACACAGGAGGACGCTCGCCGCGCTGACGCAGGAGAGCAGGCTCACGGTGCTCTGCCCGCCGCCACCGCCGTGCAGCTCGTCGGACTCCATGCTCTGCAGGTCGAGAAGTGCCATGATCATGTCCTTTCTCGGGGACTGTCGGTGCTACGGCTCCGCCGAGCGGCGGCGCCGGGTCCAAAGGGGGCCCTACGACGGGCGCGGGCCGGGGAGCGGCGGCAGGAACGGCAGGTGGGCCGGGCGGTCGCCGACGGCCGCGGCCAGGGCCAGCAGGCAGCCGGCCGTTCCGGTGGCGAGGTCCATGGAGAGCCGCATCATCTGGTGGCCGGGGAAGGCGAGTTCGCCCCGGTAGCCCATGGCGTACCAGTCCAGCGCGTCGACCTGCGCGGCCACCTGCCCGGGCGTGACGCCCGGCGCGGTGGTGCGGGCGAGGTGCAGGATCATGCCGGCACGGCCCTGGAACAGGCCGGGCTGCGCGTAGAACCGGGCTCGGGCCGCGGCGGTGATGCCGTCACGGGCCGCGGCGAGCGCCGGGTCCGCGGCGGCGTCGCCGCCCGCCGCCGCCAGGAAGTCGTCGAGGACCATGCCGACGCCCGCGCTCCCGTCGCCGAGGTACGGCATGGTCCGCCACCCCTCGTCGACCTCCAGCGTCCCGTTGCCGGTGGTGACGCAGCGCGCCAGGTCCGCGTGGAGCGCCCGGCCGGCCAGGTCCAGCAGGTCGGGCGCGCCCGTCCGTTCGTACAGCCGGAGGAAGAGCAGGGCCGGTCCCGTCGCCCCGCGGAGCAGGCCCGCGCGGCGTCCGCCCGCCGGTTCGCCGGGGTCGTCGGCCGCGAGGCGGTCGGCGAGCGTCTGGGCGGCGCGTACGGCGTGGTCGCGGAGCGCGTCCTCGCCGGTGGTAGTGGCGAGGTGGTCGAAGAGGAGGCCGAGGCCGGCCAGGCCGCCGCGCAGGTCGGAGGAGAGCCGTCGCCAGTTCTCGCGCAGCACCGCCTCGGTGAGGTCGAGGGCACGTGCGGTGTGGCCGAGGCGGTCGAGGACGAGGGCGGTGCCGGCGATGCCGTCGTAGAGGCCGAGCGGGGTGCCGGGCGGCAGGGGGTCGGTGTGGTCGAGCAGCCACCGTTCGCCCGCCTCGTAGCGGGGCGCGCCCGCTTCGGCGAGGGCGTACAGCACCCCGGCGGCGCCGTGCGCGAGGCCGAGCCCGCCGCCGTCGCCGAACTGGGCGACGTCGCCCGGGAAGAGGCGGTCGTCCCGCTCGGGCGTGGCCGAGGCGAGGAGGGCGCGGACCATGGAGTCCCGGCTCGCCGGCCAGTCGCCGGGCCGGGGCGGCCGGGCCGCCGGGGTGCGTGCCCCGGTCCCGGCCGTCGTGTCGCGGGTGATCTCCGCGACCGCCTCGTCCAGGAACTCCGGCGGTACGGGGAACTGTTCGGCGATCACCCGGGCCAGGTGCGCGGCATGCCCCCGGTCGATCACGAAGAGCGTGGTGACCGGCAGGAACAGGGCCAGCCGCAGGCACGCCAGCGCGTACCGGTCCACGTCCCGGCCCCGGCGGTCCGGCGGGGCGAAGAAGCCGGGGTGGGCGACGACCTGCCGGCCGTGCTCGCTCGCCGGCGCGGCGGCCTCGAAGTCGATGAGCGTGACCGACCGTTCGTCGGGCGCCACCATGATGTTGAACATGTGCAGGTCGTTGAAGACCAGCCCGCGGGAGTGGACGGCGTCGACGGCCTCCGCCACCGCCCGGTGGATCCGCAGCGCCCACGCGGTGTACGCGGCGGTGGCGGCCGGGTCGGGCTCGGCGGCGAGCAGCGGGTGCCGTTCGGCGAAGAAGGAGTTGAGCGGTCTGCCCTCGACGAAGTCCATCACCAGGAAGCTGTGCTCGCCGAGCGTGAACCAGTCGCGCAACTCGGGCGCCGCGTCGAGGCCGGAGAGCCGGTCCAGCGCGTCGCGCTCCCGCTCCAGCCGGGCGACGGCGTCGGCGCCGTCGGCCGCGAGCCCGGCGTGCGGCCGGCCCTCCTTGAGGACGACCTTCCGCCCGTCGCGGGTGTCGGTGCCCCGGTAGACGCCGCCGCCGTTGGAGAAGTGCAGCGCCTTCTCGATGCGGTACGGCAGGTCGGCGACCGTGGTCGCGTTGCGTGCCGCGAGGTGGGGGGCGAGGAACGCCGGGAGGGTCACCCAGGACGGCACCCGGAAGGCCGGGTCGCGGGGGTCGGGGACGAGCCGGCCCGTGCCGTCCTCGATCGCCGGGACGAGCGAGCCGCGCTCGTCTACGCAGAAGCGGCGGGCGAAGGCGCCGTACCGGACGTAGAGCGGGCCCGCGTTCCAGCGGAGGTCGGTGAGGATGTACGGACCGGGCCGGCCGCCGAGGATCGCGTCCAGCTCCTCCAGCACCGTGCGCAGCTGCTCCTCGTCCGCAGGGTAGACGGTGACGAACTTTCCGCTGTGGTCGCGGCCCGCGTACTTGGTGTTGCGCAGGTGCAGCAGGTGCGGCCCGGGCACGAACTTGAACGGGATGCCCCGGGGGACGCAGTAGTCCCACACGTCGGCCGCCGTCTTGTCCGCCGTGCCGGCGGTCGCGGAGACGTGGATCTTCCAGCCCTGGAGCGGCTGCCCCGGCAGCGGTCCGCCGTCCGGACCGGCGGGGAAGAGGTTCAGCCAGTCGCCGTTGCGGGCGGTGGCCCAGCCGTCCGGCACCGGCCGCCGCGCGGTCTCGAACAGACCGTCCTCGGTGGCGGTCCCGGCGAGGGCGGGCAGACGGTCCGGGGTCTCGTAGAAGTGCCGGTCGGCCAGGCAGTAGACCTCGTACCGCTTGTCCATGTGCTCCCCCTCGGCTGTGATGCGTCGAGATTTCCACGCCGGGGGGAGCCGGGCCAGTCACACGTGTCACCAACGGGCCGTGTGAAACGCATGGTTGGAAGAGGGAGCTCCGGTGCCGTTTCCGGGCGCTCCGATGCCGCCTGCGGGCGCTTCGCTGCCCCTTCCGTGCGCTCGGGTGCCACTCCGGGCCGCCGGAGTGGCACACCGGGCCGGCACACCGGGACGCCGCGGTGTCAGTCCAGGGCGACGGTGACGGTCTTGGGCCGCTGGTACTCGGCGAGGGCCAGCACGCTCAGGTCCGTGCCCTGGCCGGACTGCCGCCGTCCGCCGTGCGGGAGTTCCGCCGTCTGCTCCAGGTGGCAGTTGACCCACACCTCGCCCGCGTCCAGCGCGCCCGCCAGCCGCAGGACCTCGGGCACCGTCTCGCCCCACACGCTCGCCGCCAGCGCGTGCGGCACGCCGTTGGCGGCCCGGACCAGCGCGTCGGTGTCCGGCACCGCCTGGACGGTGAGCACCGGTCCGAACACCTCCTCGCACACGGCCGGGTCGTCGTCCGGCAGGTCGGCGAGGACCGTGGCGGGCCGCCAGTAGCCGTCCCGCTCGTCCTCGGCGGGCGCGACGGGCGCCACGTGCCGGACGCCGGCCCGGCTCGCCGCCAGCAGCCCGTCGAACCGCTTCAGCTGCTCGGGGCTGTTCAGGGGGCCGAAGTCGGCGCCGGCCCGCCGGCCGGCCAGCGCCCCGGCCAGCCCGGCCACCGTCCGCTCGTAGCAGGAGCGCGGGGTGAGCACCCGGGCCGGGGCCGCGCAGCTCTGGCCCGCGTTGTACACACAGGCGGCGGCCAGCCGCTCCCAGGTGTACGCCGGGGCGTCCGGCAGCACCAACGCCGGGCAGTTGCCGCCCAGTTCGAGGCTCACCCGGCGTACCCCGGCCCGGGCCGCCACGTCCAGTCCGCCGGCCCGGCCGCCGGTGAACGCGATCGCGTCCACCCCCTCGTGCCCGACCAGCCGCCGCCCGGTCTCCCGGCCGCCCGGCAGCGTGGTCAGCACGCCCGGCCCCAGCTCCTCGTGCGCGTGCCGGGCGGCCAGCAGCGCGCTGTCCGGCGTCGTCTCCGCCGGCTTGAGGACGACGGTGTTGCCGGCCGCCAGCGCCGGGGCGAACCGCCACACCGCGATCAGCAGCGGGTAGTTCCACGGCACGACGGCCGCGACCACCCCCAGCGGCTCCCAGCGGACCCAGCTCTCCCGGCCCGGCAGCCGCCGGCCCGCGGCGGGCGCGAGGTCCGCGCGGGCCGCGCCGGCGGAGAACCGGATGACGTCGACGCACTGCGCCACCTCGGCGGCGGCCTCGGCGAACGGCTTGCCGGTGCCCGCCCGTTCGGCCGCCGCGTACTCCCCGGCCGCGTCCTCCAGCACCGCCGCGAACCGCAGCAGCCGCCGGGCCCGCTCCCGCGCGGTCAGCCCGGACCAGCCGGGGAGCGCCCGCCGGGCGGCCGCCACGGCGGCGCCGGCGGACTCCGCCACGCCCCGCCCGCCGCCGGACGCGGCGGGGTGCGGACGGGCCCGGCCGGTGCGGGGGTCGGTGAGCACACCGGTCTCCTCTCCGTCGGGGGCGGGGTCAGCCCGCCGCGATGGCGTCCGTGATCGCCGTCCACAGATCGGCCCGCGCGTGCAGCGCCGTCCGGACCGCGTCCGCGCACCGCTTCCACTTCTCCGTGTCGTCCCCGCACAGATCGACCAGCATGTGCATCGCCATCGGCGTGTGCTCGTCCGCGTCGACCTCGATGTGCCGCTCCAGGTAGTCCCGGAACCGGGCCGTCCGGCCGTCCGCGTCCTCGGTCCGCACCACCTGCTCGAACATCTCCGGGATCAGGTCCTCGCGGCCGAACGCGAACACCGCCGCCTGGCAGTGCGTCGGCGCCGTCTCCAGCACGGTCCAGGTGGCGTCGACGAACCGCGCCGCCGGCTCCGGCACCCGGGCCGTGCGCAGCGCCGCGGACACCGGCGTCCCGGCCCGCAGCTCCCGGACGAACGCGTCGACGGGCCCGGTGTCCGCCCCCATGTCGTCCATCGCGGCCCGGTAGAGCTCGAAGTGGCTGATGAAGCCGTCCCCGTACGCGTCGCTCTCCTCCACCAGCGTGATCTCGTTGATCAGCCGCCGGCTGGCCACCGGGCCGGTCGGCACCCACGGCACCTCCACACAGGTGAGCCGCCGCTGGAGCGAGGTGAGCAGGGACATGAAGTCCCAGACGGCGAAGACGTGGTGCTCCATGAAGACCCGCAGCGCGTCCGGGCCGGTGACGCTCTGGTACAGCGGGTGGGCGAGGACGCTCTTGCGGGCGGGTTCGATCTCCCCCCTGAGCGCGGTGAGCCCAGGGTGGGTGATCCGGGTGTGGTAGCGCGAGGTGACCATGGACGGCTCCAGGGAGCGGACGGACGGGGAGCGGGGTGCCCGGCGCGGGGCCGGGCGGGGTGGCGCCCGGTGC
>NZ_JBPQTX010000019.1:0-42339 GCF_051386555.1 Streptomyces sp. URMC 126 | reverse complement strand
GCGGAGGGGGCCGCCCGGCTCGCACCCGTGACCTCAGCGCTGCCCGGCGGCCCCCTCCGCGGCCTGCCCGGCGCTCCCGGCGCTCTCGGCCGCCTTCTCCAGCTGGAACGCCTCGTTCCCGAGCCCGATCCGGGCGTGCACCTCGGGCCGTACGGACTTCAGAACGGCCCCCAGCACCAGCCCGGCGACCAGCGCCGCCAGGACGATGCCGGGCAGCAGCCAGCGCAGCGGCGAGTCCGGGCCGGAGCCGACCAGCGCGTCGAAGTCCCGGACGGTGATCACGGCGATGACGGTGAGGGCCAGCCCGGCGACGCCGGAGGCGACGAGCCGCCAGGCCTGGGCGCGGGCGGCACCGCGCCGCACGAAGAAGACGATCACGCCGGCGGACGCGGCGATCATCAGCACGGTGACGCCGAGGGCGCAGACGTTGCCCAGCCAGTTGGACAGCCGCAGGACGGGCGCGGTCGGGTCGCCGGTGGGCTTGTCGTCGGTGGCGGCGAAGACGATGACGACGAGCAGCGCGACGGCGCTCTGGAGCAGCGAGCCGTGGGCGGGCGCGCCGCTGGTGCGGGAGGTGCGGCCGACGGCGGCGGGCAGCAGCCCCTCGCGGCCCATGGCGAAGGCGTACCGGGCGACGACGTTGTGGAAGCTGAGCATCGCGGCGAACATGCCGGTCACGTAGAAGAGGTGCATCACGTCGGTGAACCCGGAGCCGAGCCGGTCCTCGGTGAGCCCGAAGAGGAGGTTGGGGCCTTCGGCGAGGGAGAGTTCGTGGATGTGCGACGGTCCGGCGGCGACGGTCAGCGCCCAGGCGCTGATCGCGAAGAAGACGGCGATGAACCCGACGGCGAGGTAGGTGACCCGGGCGACGACGACCTGCGGACGGCTGGTCTCCTCCGAGTAGACGGCGGCCTGTTCGAAGCCGACGAAGGAGGCGATGGTGCCGCAGAAGGCGGTGCCGAGTCCGGCACCGGAGAGGGTGTCGGGGTGGAAGGCCCGGAGGGAGACGCCCTCGGGGCCGGGCGAGCCGAGGCCGGCGACGTCGAAGACCAGGACCATGACGACCTCGACGAGCAGCAGCACGCCGAGCACCTTGACGTTCAGGTCGATCTTCAGCCAGCCGAGGACGCCGACGACCACGACGGCGGTCAGGGCGGGTATCCACCAGGCGACGGTCAGGTCCAGGTGCCGCTGGAGCAGGTTGGACAGCTCGAAGCCGAAGAGGCCGTAGATGCAGCACTGCATGGCGCTGTACGAGACCAGGGCCACGATGGAGGAGGCGGCGCCGGCCGTGCCGCCGAGGCCGCGGGCGATGTACGCGGTGAAGGCGCCCGCGTTGTGCACGTGGCGGCTCATCTCGGCGTAGCCGAAGCTGAAGAGAAGCAGGACCAGCCCGAGGATGACGTACAGCAGGGGCGATCCGACGACGCCCAGTACGCCGAAGGTGACGGGCATGCCGCCGGTGGTCACCATCAGCGGGGCGCTGGCGGCGACGACGGACATCAGGAGGCCGGCCAGGCCGATGCGGTCGGCGCGCAGGCTCCTCTCCTGGCCTTTGAAGGTGCGGATCTCGGCTGGTGTCGTCCTGCCCGTCGGCATGCGGGGGCCGTCCTCACTGTGGTGGGTGGTCGTTCGGTGGTGGATGGTCGTGCGGGGACCTGAGGGGCGTGCAGGGCCCGTGGCGTGTGATGCCCGTGGTTCACCGGGAGCCGAGGGCGGCGCGCCGGGCGGCGCGGTAGGCGGCCTTCGGGTCGCGGTCGGGGTAGGCCCAGGGTTCGCGGGTGACGTGCGGGCCGATCCGGATGAGCAGCGCCGCGGCCTCGGCCAGCCGGCCCTCGTGGAGCTTGGCGTGGGCGAGGAAGTTCAGGTCGACCTTGTGCCGGGGGTGCGGCGGGGCGGCGGGTTTCCGGGCGGTCCGCGGACTCCCGCCCGTCCCCGCCGCACCGCCCGTCCCGGCCGTCCTGCCGGTCCCGGCCGGCGCCCTGCCCGCCCTTGCCCACTCGGCGGCGTCGTCGGCGTCGTCGTCGGTGTCGTTGACGTCCCACTCCAGCCACCAGTCGAAGGCCGTCTTGAGCACCTGGCGGGCCCGGCGGCCGGCCCAGTGCCCGGAGACGGCCGGGTCGCGCGGGACGGTGCCGGCGCGGGCCAGGGCGCGGAACCGCTCGGCGTGGGCGACGACGGGGAGCAGGGCCAGCGGGGAGTCGGCGGGGGCCTGCTCGGCGGCCCAGGCGGCGAAGTCGTACACCTCGTGCAGCGGGTCGTCGTGGCCGGCCTTGTGCGCTGCCAGGCAGGCGGCCATGAGGTGGTGGGCGTGGTGGTGCTCGGGGTGCCGGGCCCGTACCTGGCCGAAGCAGCGGGCGGGCTCGTCGTCGGTGACGCCGGCGTGCGCGAGGAGGAGCAGGCCCAGCCAGGGGGTGGGGTCGTGGGGTGCCATCCGGGCCGCGGCCCGGCAGAGGTTCCGGGCGTTCGCGGCGTCGCCCTTGCGGCGTACGGCGCGGTGGACGGCGGCGCAGGCGAGCAGGGCGGTGGCGTCGGCGCTGTCGGGCTCGGCGAGCAGCCACTCGCGCCCCCAGGCCGTACTGGCCGGCACCTCGGCGAGGACGGTGAGGCGGTGGCCGCGCAGGTCCCAGTCGTCGCCGGTGTCCGCGAGGAGCCGGCGGGTCTCGGCCCACCGCCCCCGGGCCAGCTCGTCACGGACGGTGACCAGCTCGGTGTCGTCGAGTGCGGAGTCGAAGGTCGGCCCGCCCCCCAGCCGAGAGCGGCCCAAGGGGGGTGGAGGGGTCATCGTCGAGCGTCCTCCGCGGAAGTGCGTCCCGTGCGGGGGCCCGGACCCGGGTGCCCGCTGACCGGCAATTGTTGATCACGCACAGCAAAGCGTTAGTCACAGCTCCCCGTCAAGGCCGCCGGGGCCTCCTCCGTACCGGTCTGGATGAACGTCCGAAAGCGGGGTACTCGGGCGGCGTACCGTCCGTGCGGCGACTATCGTCTACCGGGTCAATCCGCGATTGACCGGCAGGTCTTGAGGTGCGCGACGTATGGTCTTCGCCTTCGCCCTGAGCGCGGCTTTCTGCCTCGGTGTCGGGTTCGTCTACCAGCAGAACGCGGCACAGCGGGCTCCCATGAGCGATTTCCTCTCCTTCCGGCTGCTGCTGGACCTGGTGCGGATGCCGCGCTGGCTGGCGGGGATCGGCCTGATGGTGTGCGGCATGGCGCTCGGCGCGGTGGCCCTGAACGACGGCGAGGTCTCGCTGGTCGAGCCGCTGCTCGCGACGAACCTGCTCTTCGCCATGGCCCTCTCCCGGTGGCAGACCAAGCAGTCGCTCGGCTGGACGGGCTGGGGCGGCCTCTGGCTGCTGGCCGGCGGGGTCACCGCCTTCATCGTGGCCGGCCGGCCGCACGGCGGGGAGTCGGTGACCGACCCGCTGCGGCACTGGCTGATCGTCGGCCTGGTCATCGGCGGCGCGCTGGTCCTGGCGGCCGTCTCCAAGCGGCTCCGGATGAGCGCCGAGGCGGCGACCCTCGCGGTGGCCGCCGGGCTGCTCTACGGGCTCCAGGACGCCCTCACCCGGGTCAGCGGCGAACGCTTCCGCGACGGCGGCTGGGCGGCCCTGGTGATCAGCTGGCAGCCGTACGTGGTGCTGGCCCTGGGCGTCACCGGCCTGGTCCTGGTGCAGAGCGCCTTCGAGACCGCCCCGCTGCGGATGTCCCTGCCCGCCCTCACCGCGGCCCAGCCGCTGGCGGGCATCGCCTGCGGGGTGGGCTTCCTCGGCGACCGGCTGCGGACCACGCCCGGGGCGCTGGCCTGGGAGGCGGCCGGCATCGCCGCCATCGTCGTCGGCATCGTCCTGATCGGCCGCCATCCGGCGATGCCGGCGGGGTCGGCGGCACCGGAACTGCGGGACCTCCAGCCGCGCTGAGCCCGCTTGAATAGCACCATGAGCGATCACTCTCAGGCCCTGTCGGCGGACGAGATCCTGGATGTCGTGGACGAACGGGACCGGGTCGTGGGCCAGGCCCCCCGGGCCGAGGTCTACGCCCGCCGCCTCCTCCACCGCTGCACGTTCATCCAGGTACGCGACGCGGCCGGCCGCCTCTTCGTCCACCGGCGCACCGCCCAGAAGCTGATCTTCCCCTCGCACTACGACCTCTTCGTCGGCGGCGTCCTGGGCGCCGGCGAGACGTACGACGCGGCGGCCCTGCGGGAGGCGGAGGAGGAACTGGGCGTGCGGGGACTCCCCGCCCCCACCCCGCTGTTCCGCTTCCTGTACCGGTCGGAGGAGTACGGGGGGTGGTGGTCAGCCGTCTACGAGGTCCGCTGCGACTTGGAGGTCCACCCGCAGGCGGAGGAGGTGGCCTGGTACGGCTTCCTGCCGGAGGAGGAGGTGGAGCGGCGGTTGCCCGAGTGGCAGTGGGTGCCCGATGGGTTGGAGGCGTGGCGGAGACTGCGGGAGTGGCGGGCGGGGTGAGGATGCCGGACGCCCTCAGGGCACTCGCAACGATAGGGCGCACCAATCGCCGCGGGCCTCGGCCGGATCGCTCCGCAGGCCCCCGGTAAGTGGCCGCCGAATCTACTGGAAATCGACCCGAGGCGGATGGACAGGATTTTCGGTGCACACGAAGATACGCATGAGGCCGCGGCCGACATAAACACCGGTCGGAACGTTCGCCCCCGTCGTGTGCACCGCATCCCGGTCCTCCAACGGCACCCAACTGAGCGAGCCGCTGTCCCACTCCCGGTCGTGAATGGTCAGCAGAGGCCTCATTTCGCCCCCGCATGAGCAGTTGATCCGGGCAGGCCCGGTGAGATGCCAGGAGGCGAAGCCGCCGACCTTCCAGCCCGGGGGAATGGAGAGGTCGCCTTGGTAGTCGATTTCGTACGGATCAGAATCCTGCCGACTGTCCTCCGCCGCTTCCAGGATCTCTTCTTCCCAGGCACGGATTCGCTCTTGGAGGTCTTCTCCCAGCAACTCCATGTACTCGTGCTCGACGACTTGTTCCGGGTGGAACGTACAGGAATTTGGAACACATTCGGCGCGCCCCACGACGACCGGCTCCGGATTTACTTCGGCTACCTCAGTGATGTCCCGTGAATTCCTCCACTTAACGAGCACATCCATACTTTGGTCGGGGCCATGCGCTTCGAACGGACACCATAGGACTTGGAGCAGGTCGCAACCCTCGGGCCCGGCGAGGTCCGGCACCTCATGCGCGAAGAGCTGGGCACCGGCCAGCAGAGGGATCGGGTCTTCGTCGCGCAGCTCCGGAGCGTGCAAACCCGGCTGGAGACCCGCCAGGACCTCGCGTTCCGCTTCCGAGGGGCCGGTGCGCGGATCACGCAGCCATGCTTCCTTCAGGATCTGGCGACTCAGGCGCACATCAGCCAGCCGGTGGCCGCGCCCCTTCTCGTGCCTGGCGACGCACACCGGCCAAGGCTCCTCCGCAGGCCACAGAAATGGCCCCGCCACCGAGCTCTCCTCGCGCTTGGGCTTGCCCTGACGCGGATGCAGCCGAGTGCTCGTGCGACGGTGGTGCGTCAGCTCGGGGAAAATCGCTTCGACATCGACAGGACGCTCCGGCGTGGTGCGTGTCACTCTCTCTCCTCCATGTTCGCTCTTGAGCACAGACCCTACCGGCGAGATCAAACTCGCGTCAGCTATGCGGTCCTGACACCGGCCGCCGGATTGTCGAGGAAACCCTTGAGGTTGAAGCCTTGGTTGCCAAACGCTCGGTATTCAAGCCTGATGGGTATCGGATTTGTTCCTTCGTAGATCGGCTTGATGCTGTACTGGACGATCTCGCCCCTGTCTACAGCGTCGTATACCTTCTGCTCGATCAGGTCTCGCTGATACGGCGAGTTCGTGGGATTCTGCGTCTGCGTCACGAGGTTTTGATAGGCCAGCCTCCCCTTCCCCTTTCCCCCGAGGCGGTCGGCGAGCAAGTGTCCCCGGGCCTCGTTGTACAGTTTGCCATTGCCACGCCAGCCCGGCGGGTAAAGAGAGCCGGCCGGGCTTCCCGTGTGCAGCATCTCGCGGCGCAGGCACGCATGGACGCCGGTAGGACGGCCAAGATGGTCGAGCCGCCCGTAGCGAATGCTGCCTCCCCAGTCGTACTGGTCCTGTTTGCAGGACTTGGGAGCCAGGCCGAGAGGGTCGGACCACACCCATGGGTTGATCACATATGCCGAGGGATTGGGTGCCGGGGCCAGTCCCAGCGGGTCGGGGGTCGTGTAACGGGCCGTCTCGGGGTCGTAGTGGCGGAAGAAGTTGTAGTGCAGGCCGGTTTCGGGGTCGGCGTACTGTCCGGGAAAGCGAAGAGGGGTGTAGGCAATGGCGTCAGCGTTCCAGGCGGTGGTGCCCCAGCAGGTGGAGTGTGCCCGCCATGCCGTCTCGCCCGCTTCGGAGACGAGTTCGGTGGGCATGCCGATGAGGTCGGTGACGATGGCGAAGAAGCGGGCGTCGACCTCGTCGGCTCCCAGCGGCTTGCGTTCATACTGGGAGACCGGGTGATAGCCGTCGTACTCCCAGGTGAGGATTGTTCCGGTGACGGAGTCCGACTGCTCCGCCAACCGGCTTCCGTCCCAGGTGAATCGGACGGTTTCCATGATCGCTTGACCATCCGCCGCCAAACGGTGCTTGGCGATGCGCCGACCCAGCGGGTCGTAGGAATAGCGCCATCGTGTGCCGTCCGGAGTGGTGCACGATATGAGACGGTCCTCGGCGTCGTACGTGTATCGCCAGATTTCCGGTTTGCGTGACAGCCTGGTACGGCGACGCTGGACAACGCGGCCGGCGGCGTCGTACTCGTAGCGGACGGAGCCGGCCGAGAGGACACGTGCGCCGTCATACGTACGAGCGCCTCGGGCGTCGGCGCGGCCGCCTGGGACCGGCCAGTCCGCCGAGATCTGGTTGCCCGTGGCGTCGTAGGCATACGTTTCGGCCCAGTCAGGGGCTGTGACGGTGAGCGGCCGGCCGATCGGGTCGAGGGAAATGCGTTTTTCCTGGCGGCCGCCGCCCGGCGTTCGACGGATGATGGAAACCGGGTAGTGGTCGGGCCGGTAGGCGTACTCCGTCGATCGAAGGATCGTTCCTGCGGCCGTGAGGGTGTGCGTGACGGGCCGGTTCAGGACGTCCCAGGCCGTGGTCAGGACGGCTGCGGCTTCTGGCGCGCCCCAGGACCGGGACACCTCGCGGCCGAGGCCGTCAAACGTGAAGGCAAGGGCGTGCCTGTCGATCGCGAGCGAGACGCGGTCGCCCGCCGTGTCGTAGCGCGTGTGACTGACCGCTCCCGTAGGGGTGGTCCGGACGGTGCGACGGCCGAGCCGGTCGTAGGAGTACCGGCTGGTACGGCCGTCCACGGTTTCCGCCACGAGTCTCCCGAGAGCGTCCCACTCCATGGTGAGCGCCGACGTCGGGGAGACGGCGCCGATCAGTTGTCCGTCGGGGCCGTAGGTGTAGCGCGTGACATCCCCGTCGGCGTCACAGGCCACCATGCGGCCCATGGCGTCCCAGGCATAAGTGATCGTCTGGCCCAGCGGGTTGGTGCGGGAGGTGAGGCGGCCCGCGGGATCGTAGGTGTAGCGCGTCCGGCGGTTGTCGAAGTCGGTCTCCGCTGCCAGACGGCCCGCTCGGTCGTAGGTGTAGTCCCAGCTCTGTCCGCAGGGGTTGGTGACCTGAACGAGCCGGAGCTCGGTGTCGTACTTGAACTCGTGCCGGGCGCCGTCCGGAGTGACGCGTACGGTCGGCTTGTCAAAGGGGCCGTACTCGGTAGTCGTCGTGCCACCGTGGGGGTGCGTGTGGGTTCGGCAGTTGCCCTCCCCGTCCCAAGTCCAGGTCTCCCGGCTGCCGTCCGGTGCGACGCGGGCCAGGAGTCGGTCTTCGACACCCCACTCGAAACACTCGGTGTTGTCGGCGGCATCGTCGATACGGACAGGTCGCCCTTGGCAGTCGCGTTCCACACGGGTGACGGCGGAGCGGGCATCGATGATTTCGAGGGGCAGACCGGCTCGGTCGGAGCTGATCCGGATCACGGCACCGAGGGCATCCGTGATGGTGGCCACCGCCCCTGTCCGGTCGTGCGTAAAGCGCGTAACGGTCCCGTCGGGAGCCTCGACGCTGGTGCAATTGCCCAGTTCGTCAAAGGTCTGCCGCCACGTGGAACCGCTTGTGTCCGTGATGTCCACGGGGAGGTTGAGCTCGTTGTAGCGGGCAGTCGCCACGGTTCCGTCGGGCAGTCGGACGGTGGTGAGGTTGCCTGCCTCGTCCCAGGTCAAATCAGTGGAGTGGCCCATGGGATCGGTGTGGGCCAGCAGACGGTCGTAACGGTCCCACGTCTGAAGCGTCGTGTGTCCCAGCGGATCCGTCTCGGCGACGACCTGGAGCCGGTTGTTCAGCCGAAGGGTGGTGACCGCACCGGTGGAGTCGGTGTAGCGGGTTATTCGATGCCCGGTTTCCTCGTCCGTGGCGTACTCGAAGGTGGAGGAGAGGAACCCGCCGGGACCGACCGTGCGCACGATCCGGCCCAGAGTGTCATAGATGTAACGGAAGGTGTGGTCGTTGCGGTCGGTCCAAGACGTGATGCGGCCCTCGGCGTCGTAGGTGAACCTCATCGCCGAACCCGACGAGTTGGTGACGGTGCTGAGATCACCTCGCTCGTCGTAGCCATAGGTGAGGAAGGTGCCGTGTCCTTGAGGACTGGGAAGGGACAAGGCGGTAATGCGTGAGTTCTCGGAAGTGAGCCGTACGAGATAGCCGCCGGTGTGCGAGACGGAGATGGGGGTGCCGTCAGGGCGCCGCATGAAAGTGACGGCGTTGCCGTTGCGGTCGCTGATCTCGTCCAACCAGTGGGAGACGGAGGGGCGGTAAGGGCCACCCGTGAAAGTCCGGGTGACGCCAGTGGATGGGTCCGTGATGAGGAAGGTCGTCTCCCCGTTGTGTTCTCCGCCGTGAGCCAACGGAAGACGGGGGCCTTCAAGTGGGAGCACGGGCTCATCTTCGGGACGCGGCAGCCGGGGGTACACCAGCAGTGATCCGTCTTCGCGGGCCCAGACGGCGCCGCCGCCGACCGGATCGGGCTCGATGCGTTCGTCCAGGGTGGAGGCCCAGCTCCGGCCGAACCACTGACCGTAGCGGTATTGCGACAGGTGCGTACGGCGAAGGACGAGTGGAAGCACACCGGGGAGGGAGAGATCCGTTTCGGGGAGCAGCATCTCGCCCGTGGCAATGTCGACAGGATCGTTTTTGCAGACCGTCTTCTCCAGCGGGATCCCATGGCGTCGCGGGTCGCCCTTCGCATCCCGCAGGGAGGCCGGCTTGACGTGTGGTGAGGATCCGCCGGACTTGCCCGCGCCGGGAGCGTCGCTGACATCCTTGTTCTTGATCTGCCGGAACTTGTCGCGCTCGTGGTGGTCCTGCCGCTGATGGGCACGTCCGGCCTGGGTGAGACCCTTGCCCACGTCGTCAAGGTGCTGGTGCAGCTTGCCGTGAGCGTCCCCGAGGGACCTCACCGCCTTGTCGACGGCCTGCTCGATGGCTCTGGCGAGCGAGCCGCGCCCCCTCGTTTTGTCGAAGTGGCGGCGGCCGGCGCGAAGGTGGGTGCCTCCCTTTTCGTTCAGGCTGCGGGAGTGCTCGTGGACGGCACCCGTGAAAGTCCCGTGCTCATGCTCGTCGAAGACGAGGTCTCCGGACCCTCCGCCGGTGCTGTCGAGGACCAGGCCCCCGCCGGCGCTCGCGAGAGTCAGGCCCTGCTTGCCCGCTTGGACGGTCTGCTTGAGGTCCACACCGTCCTGGGCCCCCAGGCCGTCGGAGACGACCTGAACGACCAGGTCCGTGGCCATGGCGTCGAGAGCGCTGAAGACAGGGCCGGTAGCTATGGAGAGGACCTCCTGGGCCGCAGCCCGGGCCGCATCCTTGAACAGCCGCTTGACGACGGTGCGCGTGACGGCGACACCGCTCAACGCGCCGAGCTCCGAGAAGCCCAGGGTGATGGGGGCGGCCGCCTGGGCGGCCGCCACTTCGGACGCCAGAATGCCGAGTTGGACGATGGCCGCGCCTTTGGCACCCGCCACGACCACGGCCGCACTGTCCAGGCCACCGGCCAGCAGCCTGCCCGCCTCGGCGAGATTGTGCAGGTGCTTGCCGTTGAGCTTGCGAACGTGGGCCTCGACGGCATCCGTCATCTGGCCGCGATTGGTGGAGAGAAGGCGGTTGAGCGCGACGTTCGAGTCGCCACGGCCGCTGTCCACCGCCTCGGCGAAGGAACGCAAAGACTTCGCCATCTCACGGTAGTCGTCCTCGTCCACATTCGGCCAATTCACGCCGATCAGGTCCAGAACCTTGGCGAGTTTGTCCGGCAGGACGACTCCCATTTGATGTACCCCCTGGCCGCGAGCGGTGCGCACTGATGAACTATCAGCCGATTACTCTAGTGCCGCCGCAGCAAGGTACCGTTCGTCCTGCCAATGACTGCGCGAAGGGCTACATCCGCGGGCCAGAGCGACGTTCTCAAGGGCTGCCCTGCACTGCCTCTGTGACGCGCCCGTCGACCTGCGCGGCGCCCGACGCCGACGCGCGCCGCCCCTGCGCCCTGGGCCGACTACGACGTGTAGTCCCGCTCGTTCGTCGCCGGCCTGCGGGCAGCCGCGGCGCGCTGCGCCACATGAGCCGCTCGCTCACCGCGCGCAGCGCGCCCCGCGTCCGGGCGTCAGCTCCAGCGCTGGTGCTTGATGCTGCCGTCGTAACCGGCGTAAACGGGCGTGCCGGCGATGGGCTTGATGCCGAGGGTGAGCCCGGTGGCCTTGTTGGTCAGCCGCCAGCCCATGGAGTCCTTGATCTCACGCCACTTCTGGTTCTTGCCGCCGTTGCACACGCCCGCGCGGACTTCGCCGTTCTTCTTGCTGTCGAGGCAGAAGTCGTGGTCCGCGGTCTTGAGGACGAACGTTCCGTCCGACTGCTTGGTCTCCTTCCACTTCGCCAGGTAGGAGCCGCAGGAGCCCGCGCCGACCCAGAAGCCGTTGGCCACCAGGCACTTGCCGTTGCCCTTGTTCTTCCAGGTGACCGTCTTACTGGCGGCGAACGCCTCCCCGGAAGCGCTGAGCATCAGGGCCGGAGCGAGAATCGCGGTGGCCGCGAACGTACCTATCAGGCGCTTCATCATGGTTCCCCTCCTGAAGACCGCGGGGAATCCCGACAGCAGCGGTCACCGGACCCGATCCGCGACGAGGGGCGCGTGGCGCGAACCGGGCCCCGCCGGGCGCCGTACGCGTCTTGGCGTCGGCGCGCGGCAGCCCTCCGGACCGGCCGAAGGCGCACCGGCCTCGGCTCGTTCGCCGCATCCCCCGCTCACGTCCCCGTGAGTCCGTGCCCCTGTCTGCCCGACACCTCTGCGACCGTGGTCCTCTTACTGGTCGGCGCGATCCTATCTCCGCATGATCACGACAGGCAAAGCGCCACCTGGGCGCCCTACGGGACGAGCACGAGCTTCCCCCGCGTATGCCCCTCCGCACTCCGCCGCTGCGCCTCGGCCGCCCGCTCCAGCGGGAACGCCTCCGCCACCTCCACGCACAGCCGCCCCCGCTCCGCGAGGTGCGCCAGTGCGGCCAGGTCCGCCGCGTCGGGGCGGACCCAGAGGAGCCGGCCGCCCATCTCGGTCACGGCGGGGTCGGTGATGGAGACCAGCCGGGCGTCGGGGACGGTGATGAGGGAGGACGTCTTGATCACTCCGCCGCCGACGAAGTCGAGGACGACGGAGGCGCCCTCGGGCGCGAGCGCGCGGAAGCGGTCGACGAGGCCGTCGCCGTAGGCGATCGGCTCGGCGCCGATCGAGCGCAGGTACGCGTGGTTGCCCTCGCTCGCCGTGCCGATCACCCGGGCCCCGGTGTTCCGGGCGAGCTGGACGGCGAGCGAGCCGACGCCGCCGGCCGCCGCGTGGATGAGGACGGTGTCGTGGGGGCCGACGCGGGCCGCCCGCAGGGCCTGGTAGGCGGTGAGGCCGGCCAGCGGCAGGCCCGCCGCCTGTTCGAACGAGACGTTGGCGGGCTTGCGGGCCAGGGTGCGGACGGGGGCGGCGACGAACTCGGCGTAGGTGCCGCGGGAGAGGAAGTCCTCCCGGACGTAGCCCATGACCTCGTCGCCGACCTGGAACTCGGGCGTGTCCGCGCCGAGCCGGACCACGATCCCGGACACGTCCCAGCCTGGGATGACCGGGAAGACCGCGTCGAGCTGCCCGTCCAGGTACCCGGCCTGCGCCTTCCAGTCGACCGGGTTGACCGCCGCCGCCCTGACCCCGATGAGGACGGAGTCGGGGCCGACCTTGGGCTCCGGGACCTCGCCGTACTCCAGGACCTCCGGTCCGCCGTAGGCGCGGTAGCTGACAGCCTTCATAGTGATGCTCCTCGGGTCCTCGGGTCCTCAGGTCCTGAAAGTCGTCGCGAACGGTGTTCAGCGCGTGGCGCCCGCCGTCTCAGCGTCCGCCGCCGGGACGGAGCCCGCCACCGCAGCGGACCGCAGGGTGTGAATCGTCCGCAGTCCGAGCGCGGCGACCAGCGACACCAGCAGGAACGCGACGGCCGCGATCACGAACGTCAGGGTGAACTGGCTCTCGGCGGGCAGCTTGGGCAGGCCCGGCGGAAGGTGCTCGACGCTCTTGGAGGCGAGGACGGTGGTGACCATGGCGCTGCCGATGGCGCTGCCGGTGGAGCGGGAGATGGAGTTGATGCCGTTGGCGATGCCGGTCTGGTGCGGCGGCACGCTGCCGACGATCACGGCGGGCATGGCCGCGTAGCCGAAGCTGATGCCCGCGCCGACCAGCATCCCGCCGGCGATCACGGAGAACGCGTGGTCGTGGTCGAGGGCGAGCCAGCCGAAGCCCAGCAGGCCGGCGAGCGAGGCCAGGTAGAGCACCCGGCGGGGGCCGTGCTGCCGGACGAGCTTGCCGCCGACGGGCGCGGCGAGCAGCGAGACCAGGGTGCCGGGGAGCAGGAACTCGACGGAGGCCCGCAGGATGCTCGCGTCGAAGCCGTAGCCGGTGAGCTTCGACGGCATCTGGACGAGGTACGAGACGCCGATGAACAGGGCGAACGAGCCGAAGCCGACGAGCAGCCCGGCGAGGTTGGCGAAGAGGACCGGCCGGTGGGCGAACATCCGCATGTCGACCAGCGGCTCCTTGACCTTCCGCTCGACGAGCGTCCACACGGCGGCCATGACCGCCGCGCCGACGAAGCAGCCGATCGTACGGGCCGAGGACCAGCCCCACTCGTGGCCCTGCGAGACGGGCAGCAGGAGCAGGACGAGGGCGGCGGCCAGGGTGAGGGCGCCGAGGACGTCCGTCCGGCCGCCGGTGGTCTCGCGGGTGGCGGGGACGAGCGTGACGACCGCGATCAGGGCCAGCGCGGCGAGGCCGGTGGCCAGCCAGAAGGCGCTGCGGTAGTCGGGGTTGTCACCGGAGGTGAGCAGGCCGACGGCGACCAGGGCGAGGCCGGAGCCGAACGCCAGGGTGCCGCTGACCAGGGCCATCGCGCCGGGCAGCCGGGCCGGGCGGATCTCCTCGCGGAGCACGGACAGGGCGAGCGGGAAGATCGCGGTGGCGGCGCCCTGGAGCACCCGGCCGACGATCAGCCAGAGCAGCGAGTGGGTGGTGGCGGCCAGTACGGATCCGGCCACCATGACCACGAGGACGCCGACGAGCGTCTGCTTCTTGCCGTGCTGGTCGCCGAAGCGGCCGAGCAGCGGGGTGAAGACGGCGGCGGAGAGCAGGGTGGCGGTGGTGACCCAGCTGACGTTGGCCGGGGTCGTCTCCAGGTCGCTCTGGATCAGGCCGAGGATCGGCACCACCAGGGTCTGCATCATCGAGACCACCATGGCGGCGAGGCTCAGGGCGAAGACGATGACCGTCTCGCTCCGCTGCCGGGCCGGGGTGGCGGGCGCTGGTGTGGGCATGGCCGGTTCGTTCCTCCGTTTGCTGCGCGAAGCCGGGCGCTTCACGGCATCGATGCGTGACGGCATGGATGCTTTACGACATTGATGCTTCACTTCATTGACCCTTGAGGTCATCAAGCAACCGGGCAACGGTAGGCCGAATACTTGAGGTCGTCAAGTTAATGATTGAGAGCCTCAAGCGCTTCAGTAGACTGCTGCCATGACCGCCCCGACCTCCCCCAGCAAGTCCGAGCTCCTGGAACTCGTGGCGGCACTCGGCACCGCCCAGTGGCAGGACTTCACCGCCTCCGCCGCCCGGCACGGCCTCACCGGCGTCCAGGCCAAGCTGCTCGCCCAGCTCAAGGGCCCGGTGCCGATGCGCGGCCTGGCCACCCTGCTGGTCTGCGACGCGTCCAACGTCACCGGCATCGTCGACCGGCTGGAGGCGCGCGGCCTGGTCCGCCGGGAGCCCGACCCCTCCGACCGCCGGGTGAAGAACGTGGTGGCCACCGAGGAGGGCCGGGAGACCATCCGCCGGGTCAGGGAGGAGATGATGCGGGCCACCGACGACGCCCTCGACTCCCTCGACGATGAGGAGCGGGCCGTGCTGCACGGGCTGCTGGAGCGGCTGCGCACCGGCCTGGAGCGCCGGGACTGAGCGGAGGCCACCCTCCCGCACCCCTACGGAGCCCGCCCTCCCATATCGCCGCGCCCGTCCGTATTCTGACGGCCGGTCCGGTTCCGCGCACCCGGCGCGGGCCGGGCGCATCCCGAGGAGAGGCGCGCACGATGTCGAGCACCAGCACCCCCCTGACCGGCCCCGACGGGGCCGCCGGACCGACCGCGGGACCGGAGGCCGTCCCCGCCCCCTACACCGTGTCCCTGGCACCCGGGGTGAGCGCCTACGTGCAGCCCGACGGCGGCTGGTGCCTCAACAACGCGGGCTTCGTCACCGACGGCGGCCGCACCCTGCTGATCGACACCGCCCCGACCATCCGCCGCGCGGAGCTGCTGCGCGACGCCGTCGCGGCGAGCGGCGCCCCGGCGCCCTCCCTCGTCGTCAACACCCACCACCACGGCGACCACACCTACGGCAACTGCGTCTTCGCCCCCGAGGCGACGATCGTCGGGCACGCCGGCTGCCGCGAGCAGACCCTGGCCGTCGGCCCGCAGCTGCACGCCATCTGGCCCTGGGTGGAGTACGGCGACGTCCGGATCACCCCCGCCACCCTCACGTACACCGACGAACTCACCGTGCACATCGGTGACACGGAGGTGCGGCTGATCCACCCCGGCCCGGCGCACACGGTCGGCGACACCATCGTCTGGCTGCCGGAGCGGCGGATCGTGTTCACCGGCGACCTGGTCTTCAACGGCGGCACGCCGTTCATCCCGTTCGGCTCGCTCAGCGGCTCGCTCGCCGCCCTGGACGTGCTGCGCGAGCTGGACGCGGAGACCGTCGTCCCCGGCCACGGCCCGGTGACGGACCCCGGGGTGTACGACACCGTGGAGCGCTACTTCCGGTACGTCGAGGAGCTGGCGCGCGCCGGGCACGCGGCGGGGCACACCCCGCTGGAGACGGCGCGCGCGGCGGACCTCGGCGAGTTCGCGGCGCTCCAGGAGAGCGAGCGGCTGGTCGGCAATCTGCACCGGGCTTACGCGGAGCTGGACGGGCTGCCGCTGGGGGCGCCGCTCGACCTGCCGGTGGTGCTGGGGGACATGGCCGAGATGAACGGCGGCAAGCCGCTGTCCTGCCACGCGTGACACCCGGCCGCCCCCGCCGCGCGTGCCGCCCCCGGCGGCCTACGGCCGGAGCGCCCGCAGCAGGAGGTCGGCGAGGTGGTCGCCGACCTCCTGCGGCGTCAGCGGTCCGTCCGGGCGGTACCAGCTGCCGAGGTGGTGCAGCGAGCCGAAGTGGTAGTCCACCACCAGGTCGGCGGGGGTCGCCCGGCTGAACACCCCCGTCCGCTGCCCCTCTTCGACGAGTGCCCGGAACCGCTCGTGGTAGCGGCGGCGTTCGGCCCGCACCCGCCGGTACTGCTCGGGGCCGAGCTGGTGCATCGAGCGGAAGAAGATCTTCGTGTCGTCCAGGTTCTCGATGGTGGTCACCGCGACGTCCGCCGCCGCGTCGCGCAGCCGCTGTTCCACCGGCGCGTCCCGGCTCGCCACGGCGTCGAGCCGCTCCTGCTGCTGGCGCAGGACCCGGGCGTAGATCTCGTGCAGCAGGTCGTCCTTGGAGCCGAAGTAGTGGTACAGGGCGCCCTTGGTGACTCCGGCGGCCTCGACGATCTCCTGTACGGAGGTCCGGTCGTATCCCTGGTCGGCGAACAGCCGGGTGGCGGCGGCCAGCAGCCGCTGTGGCACCGGCCGCCCCGCGCACCCCGACGTTCCGTATGTGCCCGCTCTCCCCGCCCTCTTCATCGTCCCCACCCCTTTGTCGCCTGGTGTCGCTGATGTGCCGTGCCGACCGGCACGGCTCCCCCGGTGGGATCTTGCCACTCACGCGTTCGAGCGGTCCGGGCAGTACCCCCGCCCCGCCCGGGAGTTGGGCATTCCGCCTGCCCCGCGGCCCGTCCCGGACACCGCGCCCGCGCGCCCGGCGCCCGGTTCGCGCGCCCGGGGCACCGGAACGCGCCACACGGCGGACGAACGAAGGAACGGGCGCCGGAAGGCTGGACAGCCCCCCTTGACAGCAGGACCATGCGCGCACACCGGACCGGCACAGGGGGCTCCATGGCGGACATGAGTGTGCAGCCGTACTGGGAACTGACCTTCGGCAAGGACGGGCGCGTCGAACCCGGCGAACGGGACGCCCTCCTCCAGGGCGCCGCCGACGGACGCCTCACCGATGTGATCGTCTTCGCGCACGGCTGGAACAACACCCGCGCCACGGCCACCGCCCTCTACCGCCGCTTCTTCACCCCCTTTCCCACCCTCCTCGACACCCTCGCCGCCCCCGCCGGCCCGCCGCGCGTCGGCTACGTGGGGGTGGTCTGGCCCTCGCTCCGCTTCGCCGACGAGGCGCCGCCCTTCCTCGCCGCCCCACCGGTCCCGCCCGACGGCCCCGTCGCCGGGCCCGGGCTGCCGCCCGGCACCCGCGAGGCGCTGGCGCTGGTCTTCCCCGGCCGGGAGGCGGTGATCGGCAGACTGGCGGAGCTGGCCGAGCGGCAGCCCGAGGACCGGGCCCGGCTGGAGGAGTTCACCGGCCTCGTCCGCACCCTGGTCAACCCGCGTCCCCGGGAGGCCGAACGCGAGGGGAGCGCCGACGACGCGTGGACGCGCGACACCGAGTCCGAACCGATGGTTCCGGCCATGTTCACCGACAGCGCGGTGGAGGTGTGCGGACGCTTCGCGACGGCGCTGGAGTCCACCGGCGCGGTCCCGGCGCCCGGCCTGTTCGGCGGCGCCCTCGGCCGGGTCTGGCGCGGGGCGCTCGAACTGCTGCGGCAGGGCACCTACTGGGAGATGAAACGGCGGGCCGGCGTCGTCGGGCGGCAGGGGCTCGGTCCGGTGGCGGGCGAGCTCGCCGGGCGCGGCCCGCGCGTCCACCTGGTCGGCCACAGCTTCGGCGCCCGGCTCGTCGCGTTCGCGCTCGGCGGGCTCCCCGACGGCGTCCGCGTCGCGTCGCTCACCCTGCTCCAGGGCGCCTTCTCGCACTACGCCTTCGCGCCCCGGCTGCCGTTCGCGCCCCGCCGGGGCGGGGTCCTGCACGATCTGACCGACCGGGTCGAGGGCCCGCTGGTCTGCTGCCACTCCCGGCACGACACCGCCCTCGGCACCCTCTACCCCCTCGCGTCCCGGCTCGCCGGCGACGCCGACTCGCTGCTCGGCGTGGACACGACGCGCTGGGGCGCCCTCGGCTACGACGGCGCCCGGGAGGTGCCGGGCTGCGCGGCCCGCACCCTGGCCGAGGCCCTGGCGGACGGCCTCCCGCCCGGCGGCTGCGTCAACGTCGACGCCTCGGAGGTCGTCCGGACGGGTGGTCCGCCCTCCGGCGCCCACAGCGACATCTGCCACGAGGAGCTCGCACGTGTCGTCCTTCTCGCCGGACTGGGCATGCGCTAGCGGACGGGACCGACCCGCGCCGCCCGGAGGGATCCGAAACGCGCCGCGGTACGTCCCAGCCGTGTCGGCCCTCCGCGGCCGGCACCAGGCCGTCCGAGTCCGCTCGCCGGAGGTGGGAAGCAGTGGCAGGTTTCAGAGCTCTCGCACGAGAGGTGCGCAACCCGGGGAACACCATCGCTCTGCGACGGACGTCCCTCCGCAAGTGCCTCGAACGCTTCGCCCCGTACGGTCACCGGGCCACCTGGCACCATCTGTGCGCCCGGGCGGGGCTGGCCCCCGACGACCGCGCGCCCGACCCGGAGCGGCTGATCCGGGCGCTGGAGGAACTGGAGGAGGCCCGGGAGCTGTGGCTGGCGTACGAGGTGGAGTTCGCCGGCCGCCGTCGGCGCGAGAAGCACGACGGCATCCGCCAGCCCACCGCCCTCGACGACTGGCACCGCAACACCTGGGGCGGGTGTGACATCGTCCCCTGTGCCTCCCCCGACCTCCAGCCGCGGGCCCGGCTGGCGGACGTGCTGCGGCGGGTGATCGACGCCATGGAGTCGGCCCCGGGGGACTCCTGCCCGGTCTGCGCGCAGGAGCGCATCGAGTGGCGGACGGGGCTGGAGCGGCACCCGTGGGAGGGACCGGTGTGCACGGACTGCGGGATCGTGGTGCCGGTCGCCGTCCTCACACCCCCGGCGCTGGCGGCTGCCCGGCGGTACGCGTTCGCTCCCCGGTACGCGGCGGCGTGAGGGGACGGCGGGCCTTCCGGAGGGCGCCGCGCGGGCGCCGCCCTCCGGAAGCCGCCCCGGGCCGGACGGGTTCGGCTCAACGCCGGGACGGGTTCAGCTCAGCAGGGAGCCACAGCCCCGCCGCCCGCCGAACCGGTCGTCCGGGTTGGACAGCGCGCACTTGTCCAGCGAGAGACAGCCACAGCCGATGCACCCGTCGAGCCGGTCCCGCAGCCGCTCCAGCCGCTTGATCCGCTCGTCGAGCTCGCCGCGCCACGCCTCGGACAGCCGCGCCCAGTCCTCGGCGGTCGGCGTGCGCTCCTCCGGCAACTGCGCCAGCGCCTCACGGATCGTGGCGAGCGGGATGCCCACCCGCTGCGCGGCCCGGATGAAGGCCACCCGGCGCAGCGCGTCGCGGTCGAACCGACGCTGGTTCCCGGCCGTGCGGCGGCTGCTGATCAGCCCCTTGGACTCGTAGAAGTGCAGGGCGGAGACGGCGGCGCCGCTGCGGGCCGCCAGTTGCCCGACGGTGAGTTCGTGAACGGTCGTGGGTATCTGTGGCACGGTTCCCGACCCTACGTCAGTGATCGGCGCCCGGGGCGGCCCGGTGGCCGACCATGCGCAGGGCCAGGCCCGCGTACAGCTCGCCGACCTCCTCCGGCGTGCGCTTGCCGTCGTCGCGGAACCAGCGGGCGACGTCCACGCAGAGGGAGAGCAGGGCGAGGCTGGTGCCGCGGACGTCGGGGACGTCGAACTCCCCCGAGGCGACGCCGTCCTCGACGATCGACCGGACCGCGGCGTCGGTCTCCCGGCGCAGTTCGGTGATCTCGGCCCGGTGGTCCTCGGCGAGCGCCCCCAGCTCGTACTGGACGACCCGGGCGGTGGTGTGGTGTTCGGCGTGCCAGCGCACGAACGTCCGTACCGCGTCGGCCAGTCGCTCGGCCGCGCTGCCGGAGCCGTCCCGGGCGCGGGTGAGGAGGTCCCGCGCGAGCCGGTGGCCGACTCCGCTGATGCGGTGGAGGAGGTCCTCCTTGGTACGGAAGTGGATGTAGAGGGCGGCGGGGCTCATGCCGGCGCGGCCGGCGATGTCCCGGGTGGTGGTGGCGTGGTAGCCGCGCTCGGCGAACGCCTGGACGGCGGCGGTGAGCAGCCGCCGGGCCGCGTCCGGTGTGACGTCCGCCCACTCCTCGGTCCGTCCGCCCCCGGCGTCCATGCGTCCCCCTCGTCTCGGCTCGTCCCGGCTCGTCTCAGGCTTCTTATCGGGCCTTCCCGGCCCTCCCCCGGCCCCCGGCCCGGCCGGCGGGAACGACACCTTACCCCGCGGCTGAGCAGGCGCTCGGCCCGCGTACGAGGCGGCGGGCGCGGGCATGCTGCCCTCAGGCGGCGGTCACGGACCGGCCCCGGGCCGGCTCCGGACGGAAGGGGGACGGCATGGCGCGCGGACGGGTACGAGCGCTGGGACGGGGACGGGCGGACTGGGCGCGGCGGGACGGACTGCCCCTCGCGGCGGCCGCCCTGACCGGCACGGTGGCGCTCCTCATGCTGCTCGTGGTCTTCGGCAACATCACGGACTTCGACACCAACCGGCAGTTCGTCCGGCACGTCCTGGCGATGGACACGACGTTCGGCGACGACGACCTGACCTGGCGGGCCGTCACCGCGCGGCCCCTGCAGGACGGCGTCTACGTGCTGATCATCGCGTGGGAGGCGCTGACGGCGGCGGTCCTGACGCTGGCGACGGTGCGGTGGGCGCGCGGACTGCGGCACGGTCTCCTCGCCCCGGCCCGGCGCGCCACCACGCTGGGGCTGGTGCTCTACCTGCTGCTGTTCGGCGTGGGGTTCCTGGCCGTCGGCGGCGAGTGGTTCGCGATGTGGCAGTCCTCGCGGTGGAACGGGGTGCCCGCCGCCGAGCGCCATGTGGTGCTGGGCGGTCTGGTGCTGCTGGTCGTCCATCTGCCGGGGCTGCGGGACGACGGCGTCCCGGGCTGACCGCCGGCCCGGGGACGGCGCGGCGGGCGGTGCCGGAGGACGGGCGGGGAGCGGCGGGCCGGGCGGCGTCAGAAGACCACCAGGGAGCGGCCGCCGCGCCCGGCGAGCATGGACGCGAACGCGTCGGGGATGTCCGCGAGCCCGATCCGCCGGGTGATCAGGGCCGACAGGTCGAAGCGGCCCTCGCGGACGTGCCCGGCGAGGACGGGGAGGTCGCGGGCGGGGTCGGTGTTGCCGTAGACGCAGCCGGCGAGGGTCCGGCCGGAGTGGAAGAGCTCCAGGGCGGAGAAGGCGACGTGCCGGTCCCGGCCGCCGACGCCCACGACGGTGGTGCGCCCGCCGCGCCGGGTGGCCGTCCAGGCGGCGCGGATGGTCTCCGGCCGGCCCACGCACTCCACGGCCACGTCCGCGCCGTGGCCGCCGGTCAGTTCGCGGATCCGCGCGACCGCGCCGTCCCCGGCGGGCACGAAGTCGGTGGCGCCGCAGGCGCGGGCCAGTTCCTCCTTGTCCGGGGAGACGTCCACCGCGATCACCCGCCCCGCCCCCGCGAGGCGCGCCGAGCCCACGGTGGCGAGCCCGACCCCGCCGACGCCGACGACCACCACCGACTCGCCCGCCCGCACCCGGGCGCTGTGGTGCACCGCGCCGTAGCCGGTGAGCACGGCGCAGCCGAGCAGCGCCGCCTCGGGCAGCGGTACGCCCGGGGGCAGCGGCAGCACGGCGGCGGCCCGGACGACCGTCTCCTCGGCGAACACGGCGGTGCCCAGGCCCGGGTGGAGCGGTGTGCCGTCGCCGCCCAGGGTGGCGTAGGGCTCGGGCGTGGTGGTGAGGGACTCGGCGCACAGCCACGGCTCGCCGATCCCGCAGAAGTGGCAACTCCGGCAGGCGGGCGCCCAGTTGAGCACCACCTCGTCCCCAGGCGCCACATGGGTCACCCCCTCCCCGACGGCGGTGACCGTCCCCGACCCCTCGTGCCCGAGCACGGCGGGGACGGGCTGCCGCAGCGTCCCGTCGGCGAGGGAGAGGTCGGAGTGGCACACGCCCGCCGCGGCGATCCGCACCCTGACCTGCCCGGGGCCGGGGTCCGGCAGGTCGATCTCGGTGACGCGGAGCGGGGCTCCTACGGCGGTCAGGACGGCGGCGCGGGTCACGGCGGGTCACCTCTCGGTCGGGCCCGGCCGGCGCGCCGGGCGCGCCGGGCGCCCGGCGGCGGGCCGGCGGGTCGTGCGCGGACGGAACGTGCCCCGGACCGAGCTCACCGGCCCCGGGACACCCCCGGTGAACCGTGGCTCAGCCTAGGCCCCCCGTCCCCCGCCGTCACGACCGCCGGACGACCGCCGCCACGGCCTCCGTCCCGGCCGCCGGACGGCCGCGCGGCGCCTCCGCCCGGCGGCGGGCCCGGCCGGCGGCCGCGTACCAGGAGGCGGCCAGGGCGGCGGCGAGGCAGAGCTCGACGAGGTCGCCGCCGTAGTACATCAGCAGCGCGCCCGACCGCAGATCGTCCGGTGCGACGTGGGTGCCGGGCGGGGGCCGGTCGTAGAGGAGCTTGGCGAGGACGCCGTGGACGGCGCCCGCGCCCGCCAGAGCGAGGCAGCGCCAGCCCGGCCCCCAGCGGCGGTGCAATGCGGTGAGCGGACCGGCGGCGAAGGCGAACAGCAGACCGGCCGCCACCACGTGGACGGTCACCACGGCGTGCGCGAGGAGCCGGTGGTGGCTCTCGGCGAAGAGCGGCGTGCGGTACAGCAGCCAGAGCCCGCCGACGTCCAGCAGGGCGGCGAGCGGCGGGAACGTCAGACAGGCGGCGGTCCGCGACCGGGCGAGGGCGGGGAGCGCCCGCCGGGCGCGGCCGGGCGGCAGGACGCGCAGGGCCAGGGTGAGGGGGTGGCCGAGCACCAGGAGCAGCGGGGCGGCCATGGCGGCGACGAGGTGGTGGCCCATGTGGGAGGTGAACGGCCCGCCCGGGGGCGGCACGGCCATGGCGCCGGCCAGGGCCGCCGCGCCGGTGCCGAACGCCAGGTCGCGGCGGACGGGCCAGGCGTCGCCCCGGCGGCGCAGCCGGGCCGCCGCGATCAGGTAGCCGGCCCCGGCGGCGAGCGCGAGGAGCGCGAGGACCCGTTCGACCGGCCCGGAGGCCCCGGGCATGGAGTGCGCGGCACCGGTCACCGGTCCCCCCGGCCCCCGGCCCGGACGGCGAGCAGGGCGCCGGCGGCCAGCAGAAGCAGCCCGGCGCCGTTCCACGCCCAGTCGTAGGCGGTGACGTCGACGCCGTACCGGATCTGGTGGACCCGCAGCACCTTGTGGTCGACGGTGCCGTCCCACAGCTGGAAGGCGCCCGCGCCCAGCAGGCAGCCGGCCCGGGCGTGGGCCGCCGCCAGGGCGCGGCGGCGGCCGAGGTCGGCGAGGAGAAAGCAGGCGGCGACCAGCGCGAGGAGTTCGCCGGTGTGCAGCAGCCCGTCGGAGACCAGCCCCAGGCCGCGGGTGGAGCGGTCGAAGAAGTGGTGCCAGTGCAGGATCTGGTGGAAGACGATCTCGTCCACGGCCGCCATGACCCCGACGCCCAGCAGGGCGCCGACGGCCGTCGACCGGCGGGCCAGGGGCCGTGGGCCGGGCGGGGGGACGGCGTGCCGGTCCGGGTGCGTCATGCTGTGCCGGCCTCCTTCGGTGGGTGGACCCCGGTCGGGTACCCCGTCGCGGGCGGTACGTGCCCGGGACGCGGAGCCGGGTGCACCGGGGGATGCCGGGGAGGCGGCCGGGTACCCGTGGGGGCATGAGGACACGCGTGGTGTGGGAGGGCCTGCTCGCCGGGGCCGCCGGGGTGGCGGTCATGACCCTGGCGGAGAAGGCCGAGCAGCGGTGCATCGGCCGCCCGGACTCGGAGGTGCCCGGACGGGTGCTGCTCCGGCTGACCGGACGGGACGGGACCTCCGCCGCCGCGAACCGGCTGATGCACTACGGCCAGGGCGTCGCGCTGGGCGTACTGCGCTCCGCGATGGCCCACGCCGGGCTGCGCGGCCCGCTGTCCTCGGCGCAGTTCGGCGTCGTCCGGCTCACCAACGACCAGCTCCTGGAGAACGCCACCGGCGTCGGCGCGCCCCCCGCCACCTGGCCGCGCCGCGAACTGGCCGTCGACCTGCTGCACAAGGCGGTGTACGCGCTGGCCGCCGGGGCCGTCGCGGACGCCCTGGCCGCCCGTACGGGCCCGGGCCCCGGACAGCGCCACGCGGCCCGGCGCCCGGGGCGCCGCCCCGACGTCGGACCGCCGCCCCGTGCGGCGTGAGCCCGCCGGGCCGGGCGGCGGCGCACGCTCCGCCCGGCTGCGCTTCGACGGCTGGATCGCGGGGACCGGTACGGCCTCGGGGACCCGGCTCGTCCTCGGGCACTGGCCCCGCTCGCCGTTCGGCCCGTTCAGCGACGTGATGGTGGAGCACGCGGACGGGACGCGCCGGCTGCTTGCCCCCACCGGGGAGGTGGCGGAGTTCGTGGCGGCGACCTACGCCTTCGACCGGGTGGACGTCCGGCCCGTGGCGGTGGTGCGGACGGACACCCGGTGGACGGTGACCGCGGGCCCGCTGAGCTGGCGCTTCACCACCGGCCCCCGGAGCCCGCTGGGCCGGCTCCTGCACGCCGTGCCCACCACCGCCGCCACCCACCCGCTGTGGATCCGCTCCGCCGACGTGCCCGCCCGGCTGCTGGGCCTGCGGACGTACGGCGTGTCCCGGTCCGGGCGCCGGTCGTTCTACGGCCCCCGCGACCTGTGGCCGGTCACGGGCGGCGACGTGCGGTGGGACGGCGCCGGCCTGGGGCCGCCCGCCCGGGTGACGCCGCCCGTCCGGTTCGGGCCCGTCTCCGTGCCCCGGCGGCCCGCGCTGGTCCGCGTCACCACGCTCGTGGAACCGGCGGGGGACGAGGACCCGGCGGCCGTGGCCGCCCGGTCCCGGGACCGGCCCTGAAACCGGGGCCGACCGCGCGGCGGCGGGAACCGCCGCACAGCCCGGGCCCGGAGGAACCGGCGAATCGACGGAGGACCAGGACCATGGTGTCGCCCACCCCCGAGGAACGCGTCACCCGCCCGTGCCTGACGGCCGGCTGGGTGTGCCAGACGTTCCTGCACTGGCGCTACGAGCCGCGCGTGGTGCAGGCCCTGCTCCCCCCGGGCGTCGTCGTCGACACCTTCGACGGCGCCGCCTGGGTCGGGCTCACGCCGTTCGTCATGGCGTCGGTACGGCAGCTGGGCCTGCCCCGCCCCCGGTGGACCTTCCCCGAGACCAACCTGCGCACCTACGTCCGCCTCGGCGGCAGGCCGGGGCTGTGGTTCCTGTCCCTGGAGGTGACGGCCCCTCCGCTGCTGGCCGCCCGGGGGCTCGGCATCCCCTACCACCTGGCGCGGCTGCGGCGACGGTCCGACGGGCCGGTGGTGCGGTACGCCGGGGAGCGGTACGGCGGCGGCCCCTCCTACCGGCTGGCCGTGCGCCCCGGCGACCCGCTCGCGGCCGGCCCGCTGGACACCTGGCTGACGGCCCGCTGGCGGGCGTACAGCCGCGGCTCCGGCGTCCTGTGGGAGACGCCCGTCGAGCACGAGCCGTGGCGGCTGCGCGCCGCCCGGGTGGAGGAGGTCCGGCAGACGCTGACCGCGTCGGCCGGGCTGCCGCCGCCGGAGGAGCCGCCGCTGGCGCACTTCTCCCCCGGCGTACGGGACGTGCGGCTGGCCTTCCCCCGGCCGGTGTCCGGCCGCCGCCGCGCGGCGGGGTGAACGGGGGCCGTGGCGAGGGGCCCGCGGTGTCAGGTCCCGCGTCCGGCCGCGGCCAGGACGTAGGCGCCGCACATGGCGGCCGGAAGGGCGAGCAGGGTGACGCAGACCAGCCGGCGGCGCAGCAGCGCGTACCGCCGGGCGTACTCGGCCCGCAGGCCCAGGGCCCGGTCGCGGAGGCGTTCGAGGGCCCGGCGGTGCCGGTCCAGGCGGTCCCGTGTGTAGAGGTCGACGAGTTCGGCGCGCTGGGGTCCGTCGAGCCAGGGCAGGCGGTCGGCGAAGGCCTCCGCCGCCCGGCGGGCGGCGTCCGCCTCGGCCTTCAGCAGCAGGTAGCCCTCCAGCCGGTTGATCCCCGCCGCGACGTCCGCGTCACCGGGCGGCCGGAACGCCGCCCGGCTTCCGCCGCCGGGCCCGTTTCCCGCCCGCATCAGCGCGTTCCCGCCGAGTCGGACTCGACGACGTCGCGCCGTCCGACGTTCTCCTCCTGGTCGCGCCGGGCGATGTCCGGGTGGTGGAGGTCGAAGGCGGGCGATTCGGAGCGGACGCGGGGCAGGGTGCAGAAGTTGTGGCGCGGCGGCGGGCAGGAGGTGGCCCACTCCAGCGAACGGCCGTACCCCCAGGGGTCGTCGACCTTGACGGGCTTGCCGTACTTGGCGGTCTTCCAGACGTTGTAGAGGAACGGCAGGGTGGACAGGCCCAGCAGGAACGAGCCGATCGTGGAGACCGTGTTGAGCCAGGTGAACCCGTCGGCGGCGAGGTAGTCGGCGTAGCGGCGGGGCATGCCCTCGGCGCCGAGCCAGTGCTGCACCAGGAACGTGGTGTGGAAGCCGGCGAACAGCGTCCAGAAGTGGATCTTCCCCAGCCGCTCGTCGAGCATCTTGCCGGTGAACTTCGGCCACCAGAAGTGGAATCCGGCGAACATGGCGAAGACGACGGTGCCGAACACCACGTAGTGGAAGTGGGCGACGACGAAGTAGGAGTCGGTGACGTGGAAGTCCATCGGCGGCGAGGCGAGGATGACGCCGGTCAGGCCGCCGAAGAGGAAGGTGACCAGGAAGCCGGTCACCCAGAGCATCGGCGTCTCGAAGGAGAGCGAGCCCCGCCACATGGTGCCGATCCAGTTGAAGAACTTCACGCCGGTCGGGATGGCGATCAGGAACGACATGAAGGAGAAGAACGGCAGCAGCACCGCGCCGGTGGGGAACATGTGGTGCGCCCAGACGGTGACGGACAGTCCGGTGATGGAGATCGTCGCGCCGATCAGGCCCGCGTAGCCGAAGATCGGCTTGCGGGCGAAGACCGGGATGATCTCGGTGACGACCCCGAAGAACGGCAGGGCGATGATGTAGACCTCGGGGTGGCCGAAGAACCAGAAGAGGTGCTGCCAGAGGATGGCCCCGCCGTTGGCCGCGTCGAAGATGTGCGCGCCGAACTTGCGGTCCGCCTCCAGGGCCAGCAGGGCCGCGGCCAGCACCGGGAAGGCGAGCAGCACCAGCACGCTGGTGAGCAGGACGTTCCAGGTGAAGATCGGCAGCCGGAACATGGTCATGCCCGGGGCCCGCATGCAGATGACGGTGGTGATGAAGTTGACCGAGCCGAGGATCGTGCCGAAGCCGGAGAAGACCAGGCCCATGATCCACATGTCGGCGCCGACCTGCGGGGAGTGCGCGCCGTCCGAGAGCGGGGTGTAGGCGAACCAGCCGAAGTCGGCGGCACCTTGCGGCGTGAGGAAGCCGGCGACGGCGAGCAGCGACCCGAAGAGGTACAGCCAGTAGGCGAACATGTTCAGCCGGGGGAACGCCACGTCCGGCGCGCCGATCTGCAGCGGCATGATGGCGTTGGCGAACCCGGCGAACAGCGGGGTCGCGAACATCAGCAGCATGATCGCGCCGTGCATGGTGAACGCCTGGTTGAACTGCTCGGTCGACAGGATCTGCAGGCCCGGCCGTGCCAGCTCCGCCCGCATCAGCAGGGCCAGCAGCCCGCCGAAGGCGAAGAAGCAGAACGAGGTCACCAGGTACAGCGAACCGATCTTCTTGTGGTCCGTCGTGGAGAGCCAGTCCACCACCACCGCGCCCACGCCCCGCGAGGGGGCGCGTTCCGGAGCCTCGGGCTCCATCGTCAGGTTCGCCATGTCCGTCCTTCCGCGTGTCTCCGGAGGCGGATGGCTCCGACGCCCCCACCGGCCGGCGGGCCGCCCGGGTCGGCGGCGCCTTCACCGTGATAGGGGTACGGGCCCTCGGGGGTGCCGCATTGCTCCGGGTGTGGGCGCGGCCGGGCCACCGGGACGACGGGGGGCCGGAACGGCCGGGGGACGGACGCCGGACGCCGTGTGCGCGCGGCGGAACGGGCGGCGCCCGCCGGGCACCGCCCGCCCCTCACCCCGGGGACGTCAGCCGTCCTTGCCCATGGCCTTGCGCACGGCGTCACGCGTGCGGTCGACCAGGGCCGCCAGCGGGCCGAGGGTCATGTTCTTCGCCGCGCCCTCCACGCCCGGGTGCGGCCGGGTGGGCGCCATGGCCTCGGCGGCCTTGACGCTGCGGGCCATCGCGGCGAGCTTGCCGGGGTCGTCCAGCCGGCGCAGCTGCGCGAACTCGTACCGCTCCTCGGCCCGGGCGTGCTCCGTCACCGCCGACCGCAGGGCGAGCAGGCCGGGCAGGAACTCCGGGTCGTCCGGGTCCATGCCGTCCAGCCGCTTCAGCGCCTCCTTGGCCTCCCGCTCCTCCGCCAGCCGGTCCTCGGCGATGTCCTTCCCGCCGTCCACGGAGCGCCGGACGAAGGGGTGGACGACCTCCTCCTCGGCGGTCTCGTGCACGGCCAGCAGCCGCACCAGCCGGCGGAAGGCGTCCCGCCGCTCGTCGCCCTCGGTCCGCTCCACCTCGTCGAAGAGGTCGCGGATCCAGCCGTGCTGGGCCGTCAGCAGGCCCACGACGTCCGTGTCCGGATCCGGCGCGCCCTCCATGAGGCGCCCTGTGCTCTGTTCGGTCATGGCTTCCTCGCTCCTCGTCGGCCGGCCGCCGGTACCGCTCCGCCGGCGGTCACCGCTCGCGCAGGGAGGGAACGGGGTGCTCCCCCTCCGTCTCCAGCCGGTACTCGCGGCCGAACTGTTCGCGGTGCATGGCCAGCACCCGGTCGCTCGGGGTCGTCTCGCCGTCGTTGAGCGCCTGCTGCATCCGCTCGAAGCGCTCGTGCGCCTCCCGGACGTAGCCGGCGCCGAGGGTGGTGAGGTCGAGCTCGTCGGCGATGAGCTGCCGCAGGTAGCCCTTGTTGGGCTCGAAGGTGAGCACGTTGGGCAGCTCGGGCGCGAGGATCTCCTGCGGCTCGCGGCCGTCGTGCTCGCGCATCAGCTCGCAGGCGATCCGCAGGTGCTCCAGCTCCATGTTGAGGTGCAGCTCCCAGATGGCCTTCACCTTGGGGTCGCTCTCCTGCTCCATGAAGGAGTGGTAGAGGTAGCACTCGTTGTACTCGTGGTTGACGAGCTGCTCCCACCAGGTCTCCCCCGGGTCCACGAGGGACTCGTAGTGGGTGACGTGCTCCTCCTCGATCAGCCCGATCTCCTGGTAGAGCTGCCGGGCGATCGGCTCCATGTAGGTGGGGCCGGTGTTCATGTAGAAGTTCATGGTCTGCTGCTCGGCCGACATGATCGTCAGCGCGTGCAGCTTCGACAGCGGGTTCACCGTCGTCTTGTCGTAGGGGTCGCGGACGTTGTCCAGCGGGTCCCGGTGGTGCAGCGGGGTGGGCCGGCCCGGCATCACCTCGGTGAGGCCGTCGACGATCGACTCGGCCTTGCGGTGCTCGATCATCTCGTACAGGTTGGCGTACCGGTACAGGTGGTCGAAGTCCTCCAGGACGCCGAAGCGGTACGCCTGCGCGAGGTACGGGTCGGGCTCCGCCCGCGCGACCCAGGCGGTGAGGTCGACGGCCACCTGCTCGTAGGCGATCGTCGTCTCCAGCACCGACGAGACGCCGGGCAGCAGCCAGTTGACGGCCTTCTGCTGCTGCGCCTCCATGTAGCGCACCTGGGCGAGGCGGCGTTTGACGGCCGGGTCGGGGCAGTGCCGGGCCATCTGGTGGCTGAACAGGATCGCCTCCACCTCGATCCCGTTCATGGTGATGATCCGGCACCGCGTGTACGGGTCGCAGTGGTCCGGGTCGATGGGCTCCACGTCGAGCTCGCGCCAGGTGCGTAGCTGGCGGTCGAGGGGGATGCCGCGTTGCTCCAGGGGGTTGAAGGTCATCACTGCTCCGTTCGGGGGGTGGAGCGGAAGTGCGGGCCCGTCACGGGTACCCCGCCTTCCGCTCTTCTCACTCCCGGACGGCCGCCGTGCCCCGGCCGTACCTGTTCGGCCCAGCGGGCGGGGTGCGCCCGGCCCGGCCGCCTCCGCTCAGAGCTGGAGCGACTTGGTCTGCAGGTACTCCACGAGCCCGTGGACGCCGAGCTCGCGGCCGACGCCGGAGCGCTTCCAGCCGCCGAAGGGCGCCAGGATGTTGAAGTCGCCGCCGTTGACGTCGACCCGGCCGCACTCCATCCGGCGGGCGAAGGCCACGGCCTCGTCCCGGTCGGCCGCCCAGACGGCGCCGGAGAGGCCGTAGTCGCTGTCGTTGGCGAACCGCAGCGCCTCGTCGGTGTCCCGGTAGCGCAGGAAGGACAGGACCGGGCCGAAGATCTCCTCGCGGGCCACGGTCATCTCGGGGGTGACGTCGGCGAGGACGGTCGGGCGCACGTAGTAGCCCTTGTCCGGGCCCTCCGGCGGCTCGGCGCCGCCGGCGGCGACGCGGGCGCCCTCCTCGGCGCCCTTGCGGAGCAGGTCCCGCACCCGGTCCCGCTGCCGGGCGCTGACGACCGGGCCGAGGCGGACGTCGGGGTCGGTGGGGTCGCCGGGGACGTACTCGGCGACGGCCTCGACGGCGAGGGCCACGGCCTCGTCGTAGTGGTCGGTGTGCACCAGGGTGCGGGTGAGGGCGTTGCAGGACTGGCCGGCGTTGCGCATGACATCGGCGACGTTGGCGCGGACGGCCTTGGCGAGGTCGGCGCCGGGGAGGATGACGTTGGCCGACTTGCCGCCGAGCTCAAGGGCGACGCGCTTGACGGCGCCGCCCGCGATGGCGCCGATCCGGCGGCCGACGGCGGTGGAGCCGGTGAAGGAGACCAGGTCGACGTCCGGGTGTTCGGCCAGCGGCTGCCCGGCCTCCGGCCCGTACCCGGTGACCAGGTTGAACACTCCGGCGGGCAGCTCTGCGGCGGCCACGCACTCGGCGAAGAGGCGGGCGGTGAGCGGGGTGTACTCGGCCGGCTTGAGGACGACCGCGCAGCCGGCGGCGAGGGCCGGGGCGACCTTGCAGACGATCTGGTGGAGCGGGTAGTTCCAGGGCGTGATCGCGCCGACGACGCCGGCCGGCTCGTGGAGGACCGTGGAGGAGCCGATCCGCTCCTCGAACGCGAAGCTCCCGGCGAGCTCGGCGTAGGAGCGGGTGACGGCGACCGGCAGGCCGGCGTGGACGCGCCGGGCGAAGCCGATGGTCGAGCCGAGCTCGGTGGTGACGGTGGCGGCGATCTCCTCCTGCCGGGCGGCGAGGGCGTCGGCCAGGGCGGTGAGGCAGGCGCCGCGCCGGGCGGGCGGGGTCGCGGCCCAGCCGGGCAGGGCGGCGCGGGCGGCCCGGACGGCGTCGTCGACGTCCTCCGCCGTACCGGCCGGGACGGTCGCGACGACCTCCTCGGTCGCCGGGTTCACCACCTCGATCCGGCCGGTCCCCCGGGCGGGCCGCCAGGCTCCGTCGACGAACATCCCGTCATACGCGGTCACAGGGCGTCTCCTCGCGTTCGCGGTGGGCGTGGGTGCCGTGGCGCCGGGGCGCGGCGTGCCGGTGCACCCCCCGCCCAGGGCCCGCACCCAACCTAACCGGCCGTCCCGTCCGCACCAAGGGCCGGTCCGGCCCGCGGGAAGGGCCGCGCCCCCGCCGTCCGGAACACGGCGCTCAAGGTCCATTGACGCGCCCACCCCCCGAATCCTACGGTCATACAGAGGATTCCTCCGGCAGTGGGAGCACACGATGACCGGCACGGACAGAGAGCGGGCGCGGAAGACGGCCGAAGGGCTGTCGTACGTCTCCGGGTTCGGCAACGAGCACAGCGGCGAGGCCGTCCCCGGCGCGCTGCCGCACGGGCGCAACTCGCCCCAGCGGGCGCCCCTCGGGCTCTACGCGGAGCAGCTGAGCGGCACCGCGTTCACCGAGCCCCGGCACCGCAACCGCCGCTCCTGGCTGTACCGGATCCGCCCGTCGGCCGCCCACCCCCCGTTCACCCGGATCGACAACGGCGGCCTGCGCGGCGCCCCCTTCACCGAGACCGTCCCGGACCCCAACCGGCTGCGCTGGGACCCGCTGCCGGAGCCGCCCGAGGGCACCGACTTCCTCGCCGGCCTGTGGACACTGGGCGGCAACGGCGACGCGGCCCAGCGCACCGGCATGGCCGTCCACCTCTACGCCGCCAACGCCTCGATGACGGACCGGGTGTTCGGCGACGCCGACGGCGAGCTGCTGATCGTCCCCGAGCGCGGCGGGCTGCTGCTGCGCACCGAGTTCGGCCTGCTGCGCGCCGAGCCGGGCCATGTGGCGCTGATCCCGCGCGGGGTGCGGTTCCGGGTGGAGCTGCTGGACGAGAGCGCGCGCGGGTACGTCTGCGAGAACTACGGGCAGCCGTTCACCCTGCCCGACCTCGGCCCGATCGGCGCCAACGGCCTCGCCAACGCACGGGACTTCCTCGCCCCGGTGGCCGCCTACGAGGACACCGAGGGGCCGGTCCGGGTGGTGAACAAGTACTGCGGCAACCTCTGGGAGGCGGTGTACGACCACTCGCCGCTGGACGTCGTCGCCTGGCACGGCAACCTCGTCCCGTACGTCTACGACCTCCGCCGGTTCAACGTCATCGGGACGATCAGCTACGACCACCCCGACCCGTCGATCTTCACCGTGCTCACCTCGCCGTCGGACACCCCGGGGCTGGCGGGCGTGGACTTCGTGGTGTTCGCGCCGCGCTGGCTGGTCGGCGAGGACACCTTCCGGCCGCCGTACTTCCACCGCAATGTGATGAGCGAGTACATGGGCCTGATCGAGGGCGCCTACGACGCGAAGACGGCCGGGAAGGGCGGTTTCGTCCCGGGCGGCGGCTCGCTGCACAACATGATGTCGGCGCACGGACCGGACCGGGAGACCTTCGACAGGGCGAGCGCCGCGGAGCTCAAGCCGCACAAGGTGGACGACGGGCTGGCCTTCATGTTCGAGACGCGGTGGCCGGTCACGCTCACCGCCCAGGCGGCGGAGGCGGACCACCTTCAGCCGGGGTACGACGACGTGTGGCAGGGTCTGGAGCGGCACTACCGCCCCTGAGGCCCCCTGAGCCTCCCCGAACCGCCCTGGACCACCGCAGAGCCGGAGCCTTCGTGACCACCTTCGCCCCCGACTCCCTGGCGCTCAACCGCAAACTGCCGCTGTGGTACCAGGTGTCGCAGTCGTTGCGCGCGTCCATACTCGGGCGCCGCCCCGACGATCCGCTGCGCCTGCCCACCGAGGACGCGCTCGCCGCGCACTACGGGGTGAGCGTGCTGACGATGCGGCAGGCGCTGAAGGAGCTGGAGGAGGAGGGGCTGATCAGCCGGCACCGGCGGCGCGGGACCTTCATCGAGCCGAGCGCCCGCCGGGGCTCCCCCGTGCGGCTGCTCGGCTCGGTGGACGCGATCGTGGCCCAGCAGTCCGGCGAACGGACCACCGTACTCTGCCACGGCCCGGCGCCGGTCCCCGCCGAGCTGGCCGAGTACCTCCCGGGGCTCGCGGAGGCGGTCGCGTTCCGGCGGCTGCGCCGGGACGGGGAGACGGACGAGCCGGTGAACTGGGCCGAGAACTGGGTGCGCCCCGAACTGGCCGCCCGGATCGACCTGGACGACCTCACGCGCTGGCCCATGACGAAGGTGCTGCGGGACGCCCTGGGGGTGCGCATCAGCCGGATCACGGACACGGTGGAGGCGCGGCTGGCCGACCCGGAGACCGCGCGGCTGCTCCAGGTGCCGCTGCTCAGTCCGATCCTGCACTACACGGGGGTCACCTACGACGGGAGCGGCCGGGTCGTGGACGTGGCGCGGATCCACTACCGCGGCGACCGCTTCTCCTTCACGGTGAGCGTCGAGGCGCACTGAGCGCGGAAGTGCAGGGGGTGCGCTGGGGGGCGCGCCGAGGGGCGTGCCGAGGGTGCGCCGAACACCGCCCGGGCGCCGGGAGCGCGCCGGATGTCAGGGGCGCGCCGGTTGTCGGGGTACGGCGGGCGTCGAGGCGTGCGTCGGCCGGACGCGGCCGGGACGGATCGCGGGAACGCCGAGGGGAGCCGGGGCCGGACGGGCCCGGAGACACCGGTGCCCGGGGCCGGGAAGGCCGGGCACGCCGATGGGCACCGGGGAACGCTGGGGAACCGGGGAGCCGGGAAACGCCGGGGCGCCGAGCGCCGGGACCGTCAGGGGCGGCTGCCGAACAGCGACCGGCGGAGCCGGCGCAGGGGCGCGAAGAGGGAGACACGCTCCGTCCGGCCGGTACCGGCCGCCCGCGCGTGGTCGCGCGAGGTCAGCTCGCGCATCAGCAGGGTCGCGCCCTCCGTCTCGCGCTGCGGCACGGCGGGGCCGGCGAGCACCGCGAGATGGCGTTCGAGGCGGGCGCCGGTGGCGCCGCTCCCGCACTCGATGGCAGGCACACGCGGCCTGCTGCGCATTGTTATCTGGTCCATGAGACTCCCCACCCGTACGAGGCACCCGGCCAAGGCAGGGTAACCCTATCGCCCCATCGCGTCACCCGCGCATCCGCGAACGGATTCACCACCCCGTCAAGGGGGTTGACGACACTGGCCTGAACCTGTCGCTCAGTGCCGGCCGGGAGACGTGGCGGACGGGTCGCGGAACGGGCGGAAGTCACCCTCCGTCGCGGCGTGTTCACGCGTTCCGGAGGGGGCTCGCCGGCCGGGCCGCGCCGGCCTCCGCGACGGCGGTCGCGGGGGCCGGCGCGGTCACGGGTCAGGCCGCCGAGGAGAAGACCGGCAGGTAGCCGCCGGACTGCCCGCCGGCCGTCGGGTGGTAGGACTCGTCGACCGGCAGGGTCACACTGTGCAGCCAGGGGCTTCCGGAGCACAGCTCGTGGCCGGCGAAGGTGGTGTTGACGTCGCCGAAGGCGAAGCCGTGGTCGGCGGCCCGCTTCGCGGTGACCGAGTCGAGCAGGTCGGCGGCGTTGTTGATGGCCTTCCGCTTGGCCTCGCTCAGCCCGGCGCAGACCCCGCCCAGCTTGTAGAAGCGGGGATAACCGAGGACGACGACGCGGGCCTTGGGCGCGCGGGTGCTGATGGCGGAGTAGACGGTGTCGAGCTTGGCGGGCAGTTGGTCGCGGATGAAGGCGCTCGCCGTGGCGATCCGGTTCAGGCAGACACTGTCGCTGTTGAGGACGCAGGTGGACATGGCGTCCGCGAAGCCGGCGTCGTTGCCGCCGATGCTGATGCTGACCAGGCCCGTCGTGGGGGTGAGGGGGGTCAGCTGCTTGGTGAGGACGTCTCCTGTGCGGGCGCCCGAGCAGGCGGTGAAGGCGAAGGACGCGGGTCTGTTGGCCGCCGCCCACAGGGCCGGGTAGGCCCTGTCGCTGCGTTTGCAGTCACCACTGGAGGACTGGTAGGCGCCGGCGCCGACGCCGGACGAGTACGAATCGCCCAGGGCGACATAGGAGGGGGCGGCGGAGGCGGCGGGGGACGCCTCCGCCGCGGCCTGGGCGGCACCGGGGCCGCCGAGGGCGAGGGTCAGGGCGAGGGCCACGGCCGATGCGGCACCCGTGATGCGGTGTTTCATGGAACCTCCCTAGCAGGGTTCGCTGCCACCCCTGTGGTAGCAGCGGCACCGAGCTGCCGGAAGTGTCCATGACAAAACTTGCGGGGCACCCTTACCGCGGTGACCTTTCGGTGAAGGATGGTGGACGTCACGGACGTGCCGGACCGCTCCCGCCCGCCCGCCGGCACCCGCGAGCGGTCAACGGACCGACCCGTCGATCACCCGAACAGCAGTCACTCGTACGCGCGTTGACGACGACGTGGATTCACCGGACGGTCACCGGGAGGCATGGCTCCGCTTGTGCCCGGGACCCGCGTCCAGAAGCCTGTTCGCCCGTCCTTCACGTCTTGACTGCCTTCGCCCGTTGCGCGACATTGAAGCCCGGCATCCGGCGCTTCGGGGGGCTAAGTCGCCAATGCAGAGCTTCAGCGATCCCATCGGTCTCGATGACAGCGGTCTCCGTACCACAGACCAGGAAACGCCCGGTGATCCGTCCGGCTCGGGACCGCCGGGCCGCCCGGGGAGGGGCGGCCCCTTCTCCCGTCCGGCCGCGGACTCCCTGCCCGTCGTGGCCGGGGCCGCCGCCGCGATGGCGGGGGCGGGCGCGGCACTGGCGCTGCTGGACATCGGCTCGCCGCTGCGGGCGCCCTTCACCCTCTTCTTCCTGATCGTGGCGCCCGCCTGCGGCGTGGCCGCCGCGCTGCGCGGGCTCGACCCGCTCAGCCGGGCCGTGGTCGCGGCCGGCGGGGCGGTCGCGGTCGACCTGCTGACCGCCCAGGCCATGCTGGCGCTGCACACCTGGACGGTGCGCGGCGGGGTGGTGGCGGTCGGGGCGGTCAGCCTGCTCCTCTTCCTGCTGGCGCACGCCTGGCGCCACCGGGGGCGCGGCACGAGCGACCGGACGACCTGAGGTGGAGGTCAGTGTCCACCGCCCGGGGGAACTCACCGCGGCCGACCGGGCGGCGTGGTCGGCCATGCAGGCGCGGGCGGTGGAGGACGGTTCGCCGCAGCTCGGAAACCCGTTCCTGGCACCGGAGTTCGCCCTGGCGGTGGGCCGCTGCCGGCGCGGCGTCCGGATCGCGGTGGTCCGGGAGGAGGGCGCCCCGGCCGCCTTCTTCCCGTTCCAGCGGACGGCGTTGGGGATCGGGCGGGCGATCGGGCTCGGCGTCTCGGACGCCCAGGGGCTGGTGCACCGGCCGGGTTTCCAGTGGGACGCGAAGGAGCTGCTGGCGGCCTGCGGGCTGTCGCTGTGGGAGTTCGACCACCTGGTGGAGGGGCAGAAGCCCTTCGAGGAGGGGGCGGCCGGCGCCTTCCCCTCCCCCGTCATCGACGTCGAGCAGGGCTTCGACTCCTATCTGGCGGCGCTCCGCAAGCAGTCGCCCAAGTTCACCCGCACCACGCTGGCCAAGGAGCGCCGGCTCGGCCGGGACGCCGGCGGGGTGCGGTACGTGCACGACGAGCGCGACCCGGACGTACTGCGCACGCTGATCGGCTGGAAGTCGGCGCAGTACCGAAGAACGGGGCGCAGCGACCGCTTCGCGCGCCCCTGGATCTCCCGGTTGGTCGAGCAGCTCTTCCACACCCGCTCGGAGGCGTGCGGCGGCCTGCTGTCCGTGCTCTACGCGGGCGGCCGGCCGGTCGCGGCGCACTTCGGGCTGCGGTCGCGGACGGTGCTGGCGTGCTGGTTCCCGGCGTACGACCCGGGGTTCGCGAAGTACTCGCCGGGGCTGGTGCTGCATGTGCGGATGGCGGAGGGGGCCGCCGCCGACGGGCTGGCCTATCTGGACCTCGGGCGGGGCGCCAAGACGTACAAGGACTCCCTCAAGACACGCGAACTCAGCGTCTCCGAAGGGTGGGTGATGCGTCGTCATCCGGTCGCGCTGGGGCACAAGGCCCGGCGTGCGCCGGTGCGCGCGCTGCGCAACACCATCGTCACGCGCCCCCGGCTCTTCGATCCGGCCGACCGGCTGCTCAAGCAGGTGGGACGCTTGCGGCGGAGCGTCTGAGCCGCGGCGGACGTCATGCGCCGGTGCGCTCCGGGTGTGCGTTCGCACACCCGACGGTGCGTCAGGAACAAAGGACACCAAAGGAGGAGGCTCCAACGCACCTCTTGCCATTCAGTCTCAAGCTTCAATACCGTCGTACATCTACCCGCATCGGTCCACCAGTTCTCGCGGCTCCGGGGAGGGGCTCCAGTCGCCGCGGTGGTACCGGGGCGGGGCGCGGCAGGGGGTGCCGCGCTCGGCCGGGGAGATCCGGGCCGAGTCGCGTGCCGCGCGGCCTGTGCCATTCGCCAACTCACCCGGTACGCGCGGCGGTTGCCCGCCGCACCGGACGGGGTGAGACCCCCTTTTCGAACCGGACACACCATGGGACCGCTCGGGGGCGGGCGGTCCTCCGGACGAGAGGGAAACACAGACTCATGAGTTCGTTCCTGCGCCCGGCGGCCGGTCAGGACCACGACCGGGCCCCCGGGGCCGACACCGGCGGCGAGACCGCCCGGCCCGAGGAACCACCCGCCCAGTACCGCCCGGTGTCGCCGCAGTTCGCGATAGCACCGCCGGTCAGCGTGGTGATCCCCGCGATGAACGAGGCGGAGAACCTGCCGTACGTTTTCAAGACCCTGCCGTCCTGGATCCACGAGGTGGTCCTGGTCGACGGGAACTCCACCGACGACACCGTCAAGGTCGCCCGGGAGCTCTGGCCGGGCGTCAAGGTGGTGGAACAGCAGGGCAAGGGCAAGGGCGACGCCCTGATCACCGGGTTCGCCGCCTGCTCGGGTGAGATCATCGTGATGGTGGACGCGGACGGCTCGGCCGACGGCAACGAGATCGTCAGCTATGTCTCGGCCCTGGTGGGCGGCGCGGACTTCGCCAAGGGGTCCCGCTTCGCCAACGGGGGCGGTACGGACGACATGACGCCCATCCGCAAGCTGGGCAACCGCGTCCTGTGCTCGATCGTCAACCACAAGTTCGGCGCCCGCTACACGGATCTGTGCTACGGGTACAACGCCTTCTGGAAGCGCGTCCTGGACGACATCAACCTGGACTGCGCCGGCTTCGAGGTGGAGACCCTGATGAACATCAGAGTCGTCAAGGCCGGCCTGCGGGTCCAGGAGATCCCCAGCCACGAGTTCGTCCGCATCCACGGCGCCAGCAACCTGCGGGCCGTGCGCGACGGGCTGCGGGTCCTCAAGGTCATCCTGCACGAGCGCGGCTCCCGGCGGCGCAAGCGGCCGGCGCACCGGCCGCTGGCCATCGCGCCGGCCGCGAGCCGCGGGGAGGTGTCTTGAGCACAGCGCCGGCGGAGCGGACCACGACGCCGGACGTCTCGGTGGTCGTCTGCGTCTACACCGAGGACCGCTGGGGCGACATCCTCGCCGCGGTGGCCTCGGTGGCCGCGCAGTCCTACCCGGCGCGCGAGACCCTGCTCGTCGTGGACCACAACCCGGTGCTGCTGCGCCGGCTGGCCAAGGTCTACGGCGACGACGGGCTGGGCGCGCCGGGCGGTTCCGCGGGCCGCGTCCGGGTGCTGGCCAACGCCGGCCCGCGCGGCCTGTCCGCCGGCCGCAACACCGGCGTCGCGGCCGCGTCCGGGGAGGTGGTCGCCTTCCTGGACGACGACGCGGTGGCCGAGCGCGACTGGCTGCTGCACTTCGCCCGGGCGTACGCCGACCCGCGCGTGCTGGCGGTCGGGGGGCGCACGCAGCCGGTGTGGGCCTCGCGGGCCCGGCCCGCGTGGTTCCCGGAGGAGATGGACTGGGCGGTGGGCTGTACGTACCGCGGCCTGCCGCCCGGCCGGGTCCGGGTGCGCAACGTCCTCGGCGGCAACGCCTCGTTCCGCAGGTCGGCGCTGACGGCCGTCGGCGGGTTCGCCTCCGGCATCGGCCGGGACGGCCACCGGCTGCCGCTGGGCTGCGAGGAGACGGAGCTGTGCATCCGGCTGTCCCGGGCGGTGCCCGGGGCGGTGCTGCTGATCGACGACCGGGCGGTGATCCACCACCGGGTCCCGGCCGAGCGGGAACGGTTCGGCTACCTCCGTACCCGGGCGTACGCCGAGGGCCTGTCCAAGGCGCTGGTGGCGCACAGCGTCGGCGCCCGCGACGGGCTCGCGTCCGAGCGCCGCTACACGACCCGGGTGCTCCCGGCGGGCGTGGCGCGCGGGCTGCGCGACGCCCTGCTCGGGCGGCCGGGCGGCGCCGGGCGGGCCGCGGCGATCGTCACCGGGCTGGCCGCCGCGACGGCCGGTTACGCGGTCGGCCGCCTCCGGGCGCGCCGGGGCGGCGGCGCGTTCTCGGTGGCCGCGGTGGAAGGGGCCGCGGTGGACGCGGACGCCGTGGACGGGGACGCCGTGGACGGGGACGCGGCGAAGGGGGCCACGGCGGCCGGGGGGCCGCCGGGCGCGTCGTCCCGGCCGGGCGGCGGCGGGGAGGAGTCCGGGTGACGAGACCGGCCGAGGTGCCCATCCTCATGTATCACGCGGTGGCGCACTCCCCCGCGCGGGCGACGCACGCGCTGTCCGTCACGCCGGAGGCGTTCGCCGAGCAGATGCGGCTGCTGGACGCGTCCGGCTTCGTCCCGCTGACGGCCCGGGAGCTGGCCGGCGCCTGGCGGGACGGCCGCCCGCTGCCGCCGAAGCCGGTGCTCGTCACGTTCGACGACGGCTACGAGGGCGTGCACCGGCACGCCCTCCCCGTCCTCCGCGAACTCGGCTTCCGCTCCACGGTGTTCGTCTCCACGGGATGGCTGCGCGGACAGCACGACACCGGGGGCGCCCTCGACCTCATGCTCACCTGGGACCAGCTGCGTGAACTGGCCCGGGCCGGCGCCGAGGTGGGCGGACACAGCCACACCCACCCACAGCTCGATCAACTGCCCGATGAGGGGCTGGCGTTCGAGATCGGGCGGTGCCGGGAGATCCTCACCGGGGAACTGGGCCGGCCGCCGGTTTCGTTCGCGTACCCCTACGGGTACTCCAGCCGCCGGGTACGGGAGGCGGTGCGCTCGGCCGGCTTCGGGATCTCCCTGGCGGTGGGCAACGGCCTGGCCGCCCGCCGGCAGGGGCCGTACGCGGTGCGCCGGGTGACCGTGCGCCGGACGACGGGGATCGCCGACTTCGAACGCGTGGTGCACGGCCGGGCGGTCGCCCGGCTGTTCGCCGTCGACCGCGCCCTGACCAAGGGGTACGCCGTCGTCCGCAGGGGCCGGCAGGCGACGAGCAGAGGCCGGCAGGCGATGAGAAGGGCAAGAGAGGCGCGTGGCTGACACGTCCACCCAGGACCCGTCCGCGCAGGACGTGTCCGCACGGACCGAGGAGCGGGCGGTGGCACCGGCGGGCCGCGGGTTCCGGCTGCCGGGACGGGGCGGGAGCGGGAACGGGAGCGGCGGGCACGACGGAGGGGGCCGCGGAGGCGGCCGTCGCGGCGGGGGCGGCGGCAGTCCGCTGTTCCGCAACGCGTTCGCCCTGATGCTCAACACCGGCATCAGCGCCGTCCTCGGCGTCGGCTTCTGGCTGGTAGCGGCCCGCTACTACAGCGAGGACTCGGTCGGCCGGGGCTCGGCGGCCATCGCCGCCATGAAGCTGCTCGCGGGGCTCACCGCGGTGACCCTGACCGGCGCGCTGGCCCGTTTCATACCGGTCGCGGGCCGGACGACGGGCCGGCTGGTGGTCCGCACCTACGCGGCCAGTTCCGTGGTCGTCGCCGTGGCCGCCGGGTTCTTCCTGCTCACCCTCGACCTCTGGGGCCCGTCCTACCACGCGCTGCACGGGGTGCGGCACGGCCTGGTGTTCGTCGTCGCCGTGGTCGCCTGGTCGCTGCTGACCCTCCAGGACGGGGTGCTGACCGGGCTGCGCCAGGCGGTGTGGGTGCCGGTGGGGAACACCGCGTTCTCGGCCGCCAAGCTCGCCCTGCTGATCGCCCTGGCGTCGGTGCTGCCGGGGGCCGGGGTGTTCGCCTCGTGGGTGGTGTCGATCTCCGTCTCGGTGCTGCCGCTGGGCTGGCTGGTGTTCCGCCGGCTGGTCCCCGAGCACGTCCGGACGACCGCCGCGACCGCGCGGCCGGCGTCCGCCCGCGAGATCGGCCGGTTCCTGGCCGGCGACTACACCGGGTCGCTGTTCTCGCTGGCCGTCGTCTACCTGGTGCCGGTGCTCGTCGCCTCGCAGATCAGCTCCGCCGAGAACGCGTACTTCTACATCGCGTCCACCATAGGCGGCACGGTCAACCTGCTCGCCATCAACATGGGCGCCTCGCTGACCGTCGAGGGGTCGCACGACCCGGAGCGGCTGGCGGAGAACTGCCGGGCCGCCCTGCGCCGGATGGCGAAGATCATGCTTCCGGTGTGCGGGCTGCTGTTCGTCCTGGCGCCCTGGATCCTGGGGGTCTTCGGCCCGGCCTATACGGAGGCGACGCCGCTGCTCCGCTGGTTCGCGGTGGGCGCGGTGCTGCGGGTGGTCATGGAGACGTACTTCGCCGTACTGCGGGCGCAGAGCCGGACGGCGGGGCTGGCGTGGCTTCAGGGGCTGCTGTGTGCCCTGGTGCTGGGGCTGACGCTGCTGCTCCTGCCCCGGATGGGGCTGACGGGAGCGGGGGTGGCGGAGATCTCCAGTCTGCTGGTGATCTCCTCGGTGGCGGCGGTGAAGCTGTGGGGCGTGCTCCACGCCCCGGCCCGGCCCCGGACGGTGGCACCGGAGCGCGCCGCCGAGGCCGCCCCGGACGGCGACCTCGCGGACCTCGCCGCCCGCCGCCGGCGCGCCCGGGGCCTGGAGGGCGGCTACGGCACGCGCTGGGCGCTGCGCGCCGCCTTGGACGCCGACACGCTCCCGCTGGGCGTACGGCTGGACTTCGACCACCTCGAACGCCGGCCGGACGTCCGCCTGACCCCGGCCGCGGAGGCGCTGGCGCTCCGCGCGGAGGGCGCGGGCCGGGGCGCGTTCCCGCTCCCGCCGGACGGGACGCGCCGCGCGACGACACCGGGCGACGTCCCGCCACGGGCCGGAGGCGCGCACGCGCCGGGCGGGGACGACCGGACGGCGGGCGGGGACGGCCGGACGGCAGGCGGTCGCGATCGGGC